>JBAYXY010000095.1:0-2515 GCA_041673285.1 Minisyncoccota bacterium | reverse complement strand
TTTTCCCAATTATTACAATCCAAAAGAAAATGAGAACATTCAAAAAAGCAAACTCATTGCAAATAAATTAAACATAGACTTTAATGAAAACTATTTTCTAAAAAGTAATCATGTAAAAACAAATTTAAATGAATTTAAAAAATCAACCGTCCTTCCTTTAGAATTAAAAAACTATTCGGAAGCTCTCACCATTGATTTTAAACTAAATGAACTTTTAAGAAAAACTATTAAAGAAAAAATTCAAAACCTTGAAACAAAACAAGCAAAAAATGCTGCCGCTATTGTGATCATCTTTCCCGAGAATGAAATCATTTCCTTAATTGGAACTCCTGACCAAACATCTTTAGAGGATGGATACCAAATAAATATGCTTGAAAAAGAAAGACAAATTGCATCCACTATCAAACCCTTTATTTATTTAAAGGCTTTTGAAAAAGGAATGCGACCCTACACTTTAATTGATGATAAGGAATATAAATATAATTTAGCTTCTTCCTCTTTTTTTTATCCTAAGAATTATAACTATGAATACAACGGGGAAATCACTGCCCACTTTGCATTAAGCAATAGTATAAACATTGGTGCCTTAAAAACATTAGAATTCGTAGGCTTAGACACTTTTAATGAGTTCTTCACAAATGATTTAAATCAAAAAACCATACAAAATATAGAATCCTATGGGCTTGGCATTGCTATGGGTTCTCTTGAAATGAACTTAACCAACCTTGCACACATTTTTACAATCTTTCCTAATTATGGCAAACTTAAAAATCTAAAAATAGAACTTTTAGATAATAATAATTTTTCAAAACAAATAACAGATAAAAGATATGTTCAATTAATTAATAAAATATTAAATGACAGAAAAACAGGAGCAGATCAGTTTGGGCTTGTAAGCAATCTAAATCTTCCCCAAAACAATTATGCACTTAAAACAGGAACCTCCATTGATTTCAAAGATAGTTTAATTGTTGGATACACTCCAGACTTTTTAGTTGCTGTTTGGATTGGAAATGCTGACAATTCAAAAACAGAAGGCTTAACAGGACAAAAAGGAGCAGGCCTCATTTGGAGTAGCATTATGGATATTATGATGAACTCAAAATATAATAAAAACACTCCCTTTGACTTTTCCTCTGTACATTCCTTTGGTCAAGAATTTGGATTAAAGGAAGACAATTTTGAAACTACTAAAAACCTTTTAAAAGATGATTCCTTAATTTTAAATCTTCACAATAATGACATTTTCTTACTTGAAGAAAATACAGAAATTAAACTCTCCTCCAAAGAAGAAGCTCTTTGGTTTATTAATGACAAAGAGCACACAGATACTTTTTTTAAACCAAAAGAAAAAGGAACATATAAGATAACCGCAAAAACAGAAAGCAAAGAGGAAACTATCTTTATTTATTTCACAACGAAATAATTACTTGCTGTTCTTCCAAAGTTCTCAGGAGTATACATTTCTGAAACAATACATGGAAGCTGTAAAAACTCTCCTTTTACAAGTGCCCTTGCATAATAATCAAACTCATAAATACCTGGACTTAAAATATCTTTATACACAAAATACCTATCATCCCTTATTTCTTTAAAATCAGGATAAAGAGATCTGTTTAAAACTTCTTTTTCCGTTAATATTAAAGACTTGTCTTCTGTATCTAAATCTAAATTAACAATCTCCAGTCCTGCTGGAATATAATCCTCTATTGCCACAAATCTTCTTGTTTGAGGAACAATAACTTCAATATGAACTTTAAACACATCCCCAGCAGAAGCAAATGATAATGGTTCTTCATTTTTAACATCTTCTAAATTATAAAATCCTCGCATTATTGTAAACCCTTCATCTCTCGGTGCTATGTCTCCCCCTACAATATAATATTTTAAAGATGCATCGTAGTATAAACTACCCTTATTGTCTTTACTAAATTCTAAAAAGTTAAAATCTCCTTTTTTAAGCTCATCAATCTTCAATGTTTTGTTTACTTGATCTAAAATAGTATTTTTATTAAAATCAAAACTTTCAATCTCAGTATTATTTAAATCAATGCTTAAATTGTAATTTACATCTGTCTCCTCCTTCCATTTTAAATAATTAGTAAATGCCTCAATTACTTGAAGCGTATTTTGCGTTGAATAAAAAGCTCCTTCTTTATCCCTTGAATTTAAAATCCATCTCAAAACTCTTTCATTAAATGACGAATCTCTTTTTCCCAAAACAAGTGCATTTAAATAAGCTGCTGTATTTGAAATCGCTGTTTCAAAATAATTGTAAGCATCGTCTTTTGATATGTCTAAAAATGCACCCCTTGCATCTATTTTAATTCTATTGTCAAGAAGGTTATTCACCCTCTTCTTTATCTCTAAATCAAAATCTCCTGCATTCACAATCACCGCAAGCTCTGCTAAAAACTTATTTGAAAGCTTGTCTTTTAAAAGAACTTCATCTTTGATAATCTCTTCTATTTTCGCTTGTAAAATTGCATTATTCTTATGCTTATAAACATTTAAT
>JBAYXY010000094.1:0-2547 GCA_041673285.1 Minisyncoccota bacterium | reverse complement strand
TGAAAAATGTACGGTTACTATTTATTCTACAAATGGTTCATTAATCAGACAATTTACCAAGGATGAAACGGGTACTTCAATTGAATGGGATCTGAAGAATCATGCCGGCATACCTATTTCAGGTGGTGTTTATCTCATCCATATTAAAGCTGATGGCGTTGGTGAGAAGATAGTTAAATGGTTTGGTACTTTACGGCCAGTTGACCTTAATTCATTCTGATGTAAACATGGTAATGAATATGGAAAAATATAACAACAAAATATTGAATATGAACAAGATCTCTAAATACATAGTTGCCACATTCATGATTGGAGCCATGCTAGTCCCCTTCAATCAGTTGAAAGCCGGTAATAAGGATAGAACCGGTCAGGCTGGAGCATCAGAATTGCTTATTAACCCCTGGGCAAGAAGCTCAGGGTGGGGTGGAGTCAATATTGCCAGTGTTAAAGGCCTTGAAGGTCAGTATGGCAATGTGGCTGGTACTGCGTTTACTAAAAGCACTGAATTGATTTTTTCACATACTCAATGGTTAAAAGGTAGTGAAATTAATATCAACGCTTTCGGGCTTACTCAAAAAGTAGGTGAAACTGGTGTGCTTGGACTTGGTATTATGTCAATGAGTTTTGGTGATATACCTATTACTACTGAAGATTTACCTGAAGGTGGTATTGGTAATTTTGCACCAAGTTACATGAATATCAATATTTCCTATGCTAAAGCCTTCTCTAGTTCAATCTATGGAGGTATTAACTTGAAAATTGTATCGGAGGTAATCTCTGACGTTAGTGCTCAGGGTGTTGCCATTGATGCTGGTATTCAATATGTAACTGGCCCTAAGGATAATGTCCATTTTGGTATCACTTTGCGTAACGTTGGTCCTACGATGTCATTTAGTGGTGATGGTTTGTCTATTCGTAGTTTGTTACCCGGACAGGAAAGTTACTTTACTCTGGAACAACGTTCAGCTGATTTTGAATTACCAACTCAATTAGCAATGGGTGCTGCTTATGATATATTTATTGGCGAACTTCATCGACTTACCGTAGCTGGTAGCTTTGTTTCAAACTCCTTTACGAATGATCAGTTTATTGTAGGAGGTGAGTATGAACTTAAATCTTACCTGATGCTTAGGGCTGCTTATGCTTATGAAGAGGGAATAACGAGTGATGCTGACCGCACTACTGCCTATACTGGTCTTAGTGGTGGTTTTACTGTAGCTGTTCCTATTAATAAGGAGAAAGGTTCTTCAATAGCTATTGACTACTCATACCGTGCTTCTGACCCATTTAGTGGTACTCATAGTATTGGTGCGCGAATTAACTTATAACCAGTAATTTACGGGTTATTATACCTGCATAATATTGAAAGGACCCTTTTAACAAAGGGTCTTTTCTCTTATTATTTTTGAGCAATAACTTTAGATGGAATTATTATGTATTATACTTTAGAAGGGTTAAATAAACTTAGAGCTGAATTAGAACGCCTTATTATGGTGGAACGCCCCTCTATTTCGCAACAAATTGCTGATGCAAGAGATAAGGGTGACCTGTCGGAAAATGCGGAATACGATGCAGCTAAAAATGCCCAGGGAATGCTGGAACTTAAAATTTCTAAGTTACAGGACACAATTCGTAATGCCAAAGTTATAGATGAGTCTAAAATGGACAGTTCAAGGGTTCTTATTCTTTCAACAGTAAAGCTTAGAAATACCAAGAATAATGTTGTTATGACCTACACTTTGGTGCCCGAAAATGAGGCTGACCTTAAGGCAGGTAAGATATCTGTCAATTCACCAATTGCCCAGGGTTTGCTTGGTAAATCAGTTAATGAACTCGTTGATATTAAAATACCGGCAGGAGTTATTACTTTTGAAGTAATGGAAATTTTACGTTAACTTTATTGATAAAACTATGGGATCTATATTTTCAAAAATTGTTAAGGGTGAAATAAATGCCTATAAGGTGGCTGAAGATGAAAACTTTTTAGCTTTCCTTGATATCAGTCCATTGGCTGAAGGGCATACCCTGGTAATTCCTAAAAAGGAAATTAGCTACATATTTGATTTAGATGATAAGAGTTACGCTGATATGTTCTTGTTTGCTAAGAAAGTTGCCAGGGCTATCAAAGAAGTAATTCCATGCACTAAAGTGGGAGTAGCTATTATTGGCCTGGAAGTAGCACATGCCCATATTCACCTGGTGCCTATCAACCATGTGTATGATATCGACTTTAAAAAAGAAAAGCTAAATCTTACTCCTGAAAGATTTAGAGAAATTGCAGATCTGATTGCAAGTCATGTAAAATAGGCTTTTAATCTTTTAACCGGCTATAAGCCGGTTTTTTATTAGTATATTTAAATTGGTTTTTATACCTGATATCTTTAATAAAATGAATACAAATGAATAAAGCTGCCAGTATTATTATTCCCGCATATAATGAAGAAACCGGTATCGGACCTCTCCTTGATAAGATGCAATCATTAGGTCAGATGGATAAATATGAAGTGATTGTGGTTGATGATGGTTCTACTGATAGTACTGCTTCTA
>JBAYXY010000093.1:0-2547 GCA_041673285.1 Minisyncoccota bacterium | reverse complement strand
GAAAATTCGATGCCCTGATTACGTATGGCTCCTTCGTTTCGTGTTTGTAATATATGTCCCGAAGTGGGGGATACCCGCACGGTAACAATTTGGTTGTCAGATTTTACGGAATAATATGCCATATCCAGTCGTGTGCGGTTATTAAAAAAGCGCAAGTCAGCACCGATTTCCCATGAATACGACATTTCGGGTGCCAAGTTTCTGTCGGCGGAAGACAATGTTGGGTCTAATCCGTAACCATTGTCGGGAAAAGTGGCAAATTGCTTAAACCGACGATCGTATAAATAGGGGATGGCATCTTTACCCACTACTGCATAGTTTCCACGGAGTTTTCCATAACTGAATACATCATTGCTCAGATCGAACAATTCAGAGAAAAGTAAACCTCCGGTGATTGATGGATAATAATAAGGATTTTTGAGGATGGTTGAAGACCAGTCCCATCGGCTGGTAACACTCAGCGAAGCCAGTCCCTTGTAATCTCCGCGAATTTCACCGAAATAACCGTACATGCGTTTTTGTCTGTGTTCTGTCGTGCGGTCACCGAGGAAAATATAGGCACTGTTTGTGTTGCTTAAGCTATAGGTTCCAGGAATGATAAAGTCTCTTCCGGAATTGGAGGTTGATAAGCCTTCCTCCATTTTTAAGTCTGCTCCAGCCAAAAAATCAATGCTGAAATCATTGTTTAATTCAATTTTATAGGTTGCTAAAGCGGATGCCGAAAGCAATTCGCTTCTGCTCATAGATGTGCTGTACGTTCCCAATAAATCTATGTCCATATCTTTAATATCTTTACTTGACAGATAGGGCGTGTTGGCATATTCCTCAAGAAACTCATAATAAGCCTCCAAATTTTTCTGATATTCCTGCAGTTCTGCCGGAGTAGCGTTCTCTGCCGGGTTCTCAGGTTTTGATAGGTAAGGTAAGATGACTGAATCGTCAAAACGAGGAACCGTATAGCCATCGTAAGATGATGCATTGGTGTCATAACTGACACGACCGGTAATGTTCAGATTTCTGACAGGCTTCCATTCAATGGAACCATTCAGGATGTTTCTTAGTTTTTTGTTGATGCCATTGTCCTTATACCTTGAATATAGAGGGCTCAAAGGTGAAGAGTGTTTCTTGGCATCACCATCACTATAATAGGAAAATCGCGGATATCCGTTGATAAGTTCATAATCAGTTATGTCACTGGTGATTGGAAAGTTGTAGATACCCGACATTCCCGTGGCGTCAAAAGATCGGGAAGTGTTTTCCTGAATATTTACCGAGATATTAAATGAAAGTGTTTTGATTGGTTGAAAAGTTGCTTTTAATAAGATACCAAATTTGTTCAGGTAATCATTAGGTACAATACCATCGTTTTTTGAATAATTGGCAGAAGCATAAGCTTGAAATTTTTCACTGCCACCACTCAGACTAAGGTCGTATTTTTGATAAAGGCCATCTCTTAAGAAATTGTTGACATTGTCATAAATTTTATCGCCTTCATTTAATAATGGCCCCCATCCGCCAAAAGCTTTGTCAACATAGAAACCCTGAGAGCCGGGTATGTAACTTGTTTGAAGTTGCTGCAGGCGAGTGGGGCTGTCATATTGTACGCTTGCATTTAATGTAGCGGTGATTTTTCCGGCATTGCCTTTTTTAGTGGTAATCATGATAACGCCATTGGCGGCATCCTGACCGTAAAGTGCAGCAGCAGCAGCTCCTTTCAACACCGTAACGTTTTCAATGTCGTTTGGATTGATGTCGGCAGCTGAACTACCCTTGCCTGCTAAAGGCATTCCGTCGAGGATGAATAGCGGTTCGTTGCTTTGAGTGTTATTAATCGATGAAATGCCACGTATGATCACTTGTGTGCCAGAATTGGGCGATCCGCTCGAATTGGTCACGCTTAAGCCGGCAATTTTTCCCTGTAAGGCATTTACAAAGTTGGCTGACTTGTTCTCTGTCAGATTATCAGCGTTTACACTTTGCACGGCAAAGTTCATCCGCTTCTTTTCTTGCCGGATACCCATTGCCGTTATAACTACTTCATCAATAGCAAGTGCATTTGATTGCATCGTAATGTTGAGAACGGATGTTGACGGAGTGATTTTTTGTTCCTGGGTCTTCATTCCGACATAGCTGAATACTATAGTCGTTGATGCGGGCACGGAAGAAAATCTGTATTTCCCGTCCATGTCGGTAATTGTCGCGGTTGTTGAACCTTTAACATTAACGGAAACTCCGATCAAGGGTTCCTGGTTTTCGTCAACGACAACTCCTGAGATCGACTGTTGTGCAACAGCACATATAGTTGTAAATACAAGTAAAAAGAGTAGAAAAAAATACTTTCTCATACTGATGGATTCGATTTAATGGGAATAATATATTGAAATACGACTTATATGATAAAAAGAATTTTACAAAACTAAGCTAAGCGCAAGCTATAAATCATTTCTTTCAAAAAAATAGTTATTCAATTTTAATGTTGTCTTTGTTGAATTCATCTTTTTTGAAGATCATATCCAACACTTTATGAGCCGGAAAATCTGTAAACTG
>JBAYXY010000092.1:0-2578 GCA_041673285.1 Minisyncoccota bacterium | reverse complement strand
CAACGATTATCAACACCGGACCCAGTAATTTTTCGCCCCATCCCTGAAAAATCATCGAGATATCCATCTGGCTGGCACCAAAATAAAGGATGACGGCAAGCGCAGTATAACTGATGGCACGACCTAAGGTATATACCAGTCCGCTCATAAAAACCCGCTTCCGGTTTTCAATATCCCTGCTGATAAATCCAATCGCCGAGATATTTGTTGCGAGCGGACACGGACTGATGGCTGTCATCAGTCCAAGTATAAACGCTGCAACAAAGGAGTATTCTGTGTTTTCTAAAATACTATGTAAGAACTCCATAGAATCATTTTTTAATCAAAGGATCGATGGTGGTTTTTATTTCAGCTTTTAACTTATCAGGCTGACTTCTTGCATACATGAAACCGGAATTGGTCAGGTCTGTTCGCTTATTTCCCGAAATAACAAGTAACGACTGTCCCGATGCCTTGCATTTTTCAGCAACAGATTTACTGCCTGCTTCATCCAGATTTACACTTGTAAATGCAACTTTACCATTCTTTACCATTTCAGGATAAAGTGTCTCCAACGCTTTTCTGGTTTCTGTCTCAACCGCATTGCAGGTTACACAACGTCTTGTATAATGAAAATAGTAAACTTCAACTTTGTCAGAAAGGGTATTGCCGGCTTTTTCCTGTTGCTTTTTCTGAGCTTCGCAGGAAATACTTCCTGATAAAAAAGCAATCATAAAACTGAATAAAAAGATTTTCTTCATGATGTAATGATTTAAATTGTATTAGTATTTTGCTAATATTTGTTTGATTTCATCAGCCGACGGCACACGTCCCTTGATTTCCACTTTTTCATTGACTACTAATGCCGGAGTCGAAAGGATATTGTATTGCATAATTTCAACAATATCTTCTACTTTCGTGATCGTTGCCTGAATTCCCAGTCCTTCAACAACTTCATGCGTGATTTTTTCCAGTGTTTTACACTTTGGACAGCCTGTACCTAAAATTTTAATTTCCATATGTTTTTGTTTTTCATTTCGCAAAAGAACGAAATATGAATATAAAAAAATTTATTTATCTCTTAAAAAATTCAGCCAACATCAACTTTGCTTCTTCCCAGTTTTCGCGGTTAATACAATATTTAATGAATGGTGGTTTAATTTCTCCCTGAATAAGACCTGCTCTCTTAAGTGCTTTCAGGTGTTCCGATAATGTTGAACGGGCAATCGGTAAATCGTCTATCATATCGCCACTGTAACAACATTTATCGAGGTTACTTGCCAGAAAATCCAAAATATACACCCTGTTTGGATTCGATAACGCTTTGGCATATCTGGCTAATTTCTTCTGCTCATCTGAATAATGCATATCAATTATATTATCTAAAATAAATCATTTCGTATTTTTACGAAACAAAGATAGAACAAATCAATTAATAATTAATTAGGTAGAACATTTTTTTAAGTTTTTTAATCACAATATTTCGATTTAGGCAAATAACTGGATTTGCTCCATCTACCTGAGAATCTTTTGATGTAAATGAATCATTAAATTTTGTCCGGTATCCTTCATAATTATTAAAAAATATTCATTACATTTGCTGTTCAATATAGTAACCAGAAAAACTTACAATTATATGAAATTCAAAGCATCGAGCACGGTACTGCTAAGTCATCTTCAAGCCATCAGCCGCGTCATCAACAGTAAAAACTCCCTTCAGATTCTTGATAATTTTTTACTGAACCTGGACGGTAATTTATTAACCATGACTGCCTCCGATACTGAGACTACCCTCATCACTTCTATGGAAGTGGAAGAAGTTGAAGGTGCCGGGAAAGTCGCTGTATCATCCCGATTGTTACTGGATACTTTACGTGAGTTTTCGGAACAACCATTAAGTTTTCAAATCAACGATTCAAATCTGGCTATGGTAATTACTTCTGCCAACGGAAATTATAATTTTATTGGTCAGAATGGCGATGAATATCCACGATTGCCCGAGTTACAATCAGAGGCAAAACATATGACATTGCCTGTAACAACCCTTTCATCAGGAATTTCCAAGACCTTGTTCTGCACAGCAGATGATGAGTTACGTCCCGTAATGAACGGTGTTTATTTTGATATATTCAAAGATGGATTAACGCTAGTGGCTACTGATGCCCATAAACTGGTTCGTTACAAAACGAATTACACGACTGTTTCTTTAGGAGAAGAGGAGGAAAAAACCAGTTTTATTCTTCCAAAAAAGCCGGCTAACATGCTTAAGAATATTTTACCGAAAGAAAGTGGAGAGGTTGAAATCAAATTTGACAGTAAAAATGCCTATTTCAAACTCTCCAACTATACGATGATTTGTCGTCAGGTAGAAGGAAGGTATCCTAATTATAACGGAGTTATTCCAAAGGAAAATCCGTATAAAGTAATTGTCGACAGAGCGTCGTTATTAAATGCCCTGAAACGTGTATCGGTTTTCTCCAATCAGGCCAGCAATCTTGTGAAACTGCACATTGCTGACAATAAAATTGCCATTTCTGCACAGGACATTGACTTTTCAATTTCGGCTGAAGAAACCATCAATTGTCAGTATGCTGAAGAT
>JBAYXY010000091.1:0-2588 GCA_041673285.1 Minisyncoccota bacterium | reverse complement strand
ATTAAGTAAATATGCAGCCAAAGAACCAGGCGCAGACCCCCTTCCTGGACCCACAACAATCCTATTTTTTTTAGCCCAATCAACAAAATCATAAACAATTAAAAAATATGCTGAAAACCCTGAATTGTTAATAATATCAAGCTCATACTCTAATCTATCCACGATCTCCTTTCTCTTTTCAGAGCTTACATCCTCCCCATATCTTTTAGAAATACCTGCATAACAAAGTTCCTTCAAATATTCAACTTCTGTTTTATTCTCTGGTATTTCATAACAAGGAAGCTTTACCTTTCCAAGATCAAGCTCTAAATTACAAGCATTTTTAATTTTTTCTGTATTTGAAATAGCAGAAGGAACATCTTTGAAAAGTTCCGTCATTTCTTCCTTACTTTTAAAAGAAAAGTCAGAAGAAAGCATTGAAAGTCTGTTTTCGTCGTTAACAGTAAGTCCCATATTAATCAGCATTAAAGTATCTTGTGCTTCTGCATCTTCTTTTTTCAAATAATGGCAATCGTTTGTTGCCACAAGAGGAATCTCCAATTCTTCAGATATCTTAATTAGTTCCTGATTCACTATTTCTTGTTCTTCAAATTCAGGATGTTTTTGGATTTCTAAATAGAAATTATCTTTTCCAAAAATATCTTCATATTCTCTTGCTTTTTCTCTTGCTTCTTTAAATTTTTCTTGAACAATCAAACGAGGAATCTTTCCTTGAAGACATGCAGACAAAGCAATTATTCCTTCACTATATTTCTTAAGCAAATCAATATCCACTCTTGGCTTGTAATAAAAACCATTTAAGTTCGCCTCAGTTACTATCTTCACTAAATTATTATAACCAATATTATTTTTTGCAAGCAAAATCAAATGATACCTGTCTTTATCTTTTTGAGGATCTTTTCTTTCCATGCTTTCCACGGCTTCATAAACTTCACATCCAATAATGGGCTTGATTCCTTGCGCTTTTGCTTTTTTATAAAACTCTATTGCACCATAAAGCACCCCATGATCAGTTAATGCAACTGCATCCATTCCAAGTTCTTTTGCATAAGAAACAAGGTCATCTATTTTAGGAAGACCATCTAAAAGCGAATAATGGCTATGAACATGTAAATGCGTAAATTGTTTCATAATTCTTTCTTCATTCTATATTAAATCAAAACAATCTGCAAGAAGCCGTCCTTTTTAGTATAGATTCAAAATAGTAAGGAGGAAAAAATGATGGAAAAGAAACTATTAGGAGTAATAATAGTTCTTCTCATAACTATTACTAGCCTTATTGCTACTAGCAATACATACGAAAAGGAAATTATTTTAGTGAATGAATTTAAACTACTTCCCATCACGTATGATGAGGCTCCCGTATTCTATGGAGAAGAGAATACAGGGAGAACAGACTGCTACTTTGTCTATATTAAAAATAACACAAAAATAGAAAAAACTCTTCTTCCTAAGTATAAAACAAGCATTCTTGAAAATGCTACAAAACCAATTTTAAAAAAATATTCAATTAAGCCTATTCCAAAGAATAAAATTTATGACTTTTTTTTCATTCATCAAGAAACAACACGCTATGAGATAGTCGTTTAACAAACGACTCTTTTTTTATCACAAATTAAATGTTAATATTTTATTAATGAATCTAAAAGAAGAAAACAGAATAAAAAAACAAGGATTTAAATATATTATTGGATTAGATGAAGCAGGTAGAGGTGCCTTAGCAGGCCCCGTTGTAGCAGGTGCCGTTTATTACACAGGAAAAAATGCTATTCCAGGTGTAAATGATTCTAAAAAAATAAGTCCAAAAAAAAGAAATGAACTTTTTTTTAAATTAACAAACCACCCTTGTGTTTTTTGGGGCGTCGGAGCAGTCTCTTCTTTTGACATAGATAAAATAAATATTTTAGAAGCAAGCAAGCTTGCAATGGAAAAAGCTCTCCTTGACTTAGAAAATAAGTACAAGCTAAAAGCAGATTACTTGATTTTAGACGGAAAAATGAAATTAGATCTTCCCATAAATCAAGTTTCAATCATTAAAGCAGATGAAAAAGTCTTTTCATGTTCAGCAGCCTCAATCATTGCTAAGGTCTCAAGAGATTATCTTATGTGTAAAATGGACAGCAAATATCCAAATTACTTCTTCCCAAAACACAAAGGTTATGGAACAAAGCTTCATTTAGAAATGTTAAAAAAACATGGTCCCTGTATTATTCATAGAAAAAGTTTTAGACCAATAAAAAAGTTGATATTAAAAAGAAAAACACTATAATAATACTTAGCCCTTAAGGGGGGATGTTATGAAAAAAGAAAGGCTCCTAAGGCTTTTTATTAAACAAACTGGAAAAACAAGAATCGTCACAAAAAGAAACCCTAAAAAGTACAACAAACCCCATTTGTATGCTGTCTAAACAACAGCTTTTTTTATCCACAATTGACAAAGTTCATAGAGTCAAAACTGAAATAAATGAGCAACTTCTCGCTGATGAATTATTTGATTCCCTTGAAAAAAAATTCTAAATATGTAACTATATCATAGGTTGAAAAACCTATGTTTTTATTTCCCGCTGTTGAGGCAAAATAGAAATGTC
>JBAYXY010000090.1:0-2629 GCA_041673285.1 Minisyncoccota bacterium | reverse complement strand
TTCAGCTATACTCGTGTTCAATTTTAATGAATTGAAAAGGTCATTTATGTTTGAACTCTCTTTCTTAAGTTTAGTGTAAGTAAACGAAAGGCATTCTGCATTCTTAGCTTTATTCTTAATTTCTACCGGAGCAATAGAATGGGTCTGAACCTCATGAATAAATATATATTCGGGAGCTGGCCTATTTAAAATAAGGCTATAAATATCAGCTATACTCATATTGTCGTCCTTATGAATATGAGTAGAAAAATGGTATTGAATTTCCAAATAGCATTTGATTAAAGCTGTAAGCATGTATTGAAAAATGAAAGTAGCTTCTTTATGTTGCCTGTCTGCACTAAAATCACTGTGTTTTGAAGCAATCAGATTTAAATCGTAATCTTTTAATAGAATCAAATCATTTATTTCGGTCATTAATGATTTAATCTTTCCTTTAGCTTTTTTAAGTTTAAAGGCTATCAAGTTATCGCTTTCGTCCTCGGTTTCGCGAATTATATTGTTTATAAAATCAGTTATATTATTATCAATTAGCCTTTCATAGTACTTGATTTTGATTGAAAAGGCTGGGATATTAAAATCGGTTTTGAAACGAGGGATAAATTCTTCTCGAATTGAGGGGGTTAACCTTAATTCGGGCGAATAATAATCTTCTTGTTGGTTGTTTTTATCAAGCCAAGGACGAAGATCAAAGCGCAATATTGAAATTATTGTTTCCATAACTCTTATTTTTCCGGGTTGATTTTGAGTTTAATTGTACCTGTTGTTTTTTGTTTCTTCTCGTCCACCACCTTAGCATAAACTTGTGTTGTTTTTACATTGGTATGGCCAAGCATTTTGGATACTGTATAAATGTCTGTACCACCTGCCAACTGTAAAGTGGCATAGGTGTGTCGGAAGCAATGAAAGGTTATATTCCGTGTAATGCCAGCAGATTTTATCCAACGTTTAAGCGGACTGGAAATCCACGACGGGTCGGGTAAATCTTCAAAAACAAGTTGCTCCGGATTGCGTGGTTCTCCGCAAAGTTGATAGGCTTGTTTTGAAATTGGCATATATTCAACTCCCTTTGTTTTTTGTTGTGTAAAGTTGAGGCGAATTTGTTCGCCATCAACTTGTATTTCTTTCCATTTGAGTTTTTGAATATCGCAATGGCGAACGCCAGTGAGAGCAGAGAAAAGCGAAGCACGTTTGAGAATTGGACGTTCGCAAGGTGTTTCCGAAAGGATATTGAGTTCTTCCACTGTTAAGTGTTCTCTGCGACTTTCCTGTTCCTGAATGCCTTTTATTTTGGCCGAAAGGTCCACTGTGATATATCCGTCAATAAATGCTTGTTTTAATCCCGCCTTAAATATGCTATAATAAGTTGCTGCGGTATTATGTGATATTGTACCCTTTTTATTGCCACCACAAGGGGCTGTGAGTACAAAGCGACGAAATTCTTCAGCCTTACCAAGGTTAATCTGAGAAAATAAAAGTGGCTGATTGTTGTTGAATGATTTAAGCAACTCACCAACTCGAACCCAGTTGACAATAATCGATTGAGAACTGTTGCGGTGTCGTTCTTTTGATACTTTTTGAAAGTAATCGATAAAATCAATTTGCTGACGTTGGTTGTGTTCAACTTGTTCGGCTTCCTTTTCCGTGTACAAATCAGCATTATCATACTCACGCTGCCTAAGACTACGCACACCATCTGCATAAATACAGGCTTCCTGATCAATGTTACTTTTACATAGAATTATACCATTTGAATCTCTCTTGGGTTTGAATATTTGGGCTTCATCTGTTGAAGCTCGTGTTGTACGAGCTTTATCCCATATTGGTGTGGTAACAGAGCGGTTTAGTGCTTCTATTATTCGCTGAGCCTTATCACTACCTGCCTTGAAAACTGGATAGCTTTCAAGTATTAAATACCATTCGTTATGATATTCGGATTTGCGGAGCTTTGCAGTACATTTGGTTTTTGCGAGTTTCTTTTTCATGGCTCAGTATTATTTATGGTTGAATAGCCGGTCGATTTCTAATTTGGGGACATAAACGAATTTACCAATTTGCTTTTTGGGAATACTGCATTTTCGAATGGTCTTTTGGACTGTGGAGGCCGATATTCCAAACTTCTCGGTTATTTCGCCAATGGTATAGCACTCACTTGGGTCATAATTGAGTTTTGTTTGTTCGATTAGTGGTTGAGCAGATTGAATGATTTCGACCTTTGGAAACATGGCTTCTATGTGGACCCGACTAATGCGGGTTAACCGCTCTCCAAGATTAACGGCAGGGATATTGCCTTTTTTGATTTGTCGGTAAATGGTATCCCTGGAAATGCCAAATAAAACTACAGCTTCAGCAATGGAAATATAAGGGCGGTCTGTTGGAATTTGATTGGCTAACTGTTCGCGTTTTTCTTCTTCCTTTTCAAGGGCTTTCTTTTTACGTGTGGCTGCTTCAGAACATTTCTCGCAACAGTACTTCGAGTAGACAGTTTTGGCGTTAAATTGCTTACCGCAATTTTCGCAATTTCTTTGGAGGATAAACTTGCTAACTGGCATAATACACGTTTTAAATATGGGTACGTATGTATAAGTATTTATAAGTCGCACTTTCCTGCTAATTAAGTCGCGTTACAAAT
>JBAYXY010000089.1:0-2636 GCA_041673285.1 Minisyncoccota bacterium | reverse complement strand
GGCTTTTTTTTGTTTTAAGATGCCTGCACGAAGAAGAATAAGGGGGGCGATACAAATAGCGGAAACTATTTTGTTTTCTTGGTTTGCTTTTCTGATGAGTTGATAGGAAAGGTCGTTGTCTAGGTATTCCATGGCTCCCACGCCTCCGACAAAAAGAAGTGCGTCAAAGTCTGAAACATTGAGCTCTGAAAGATCTTGATTAACCATGACTTCCCCGCCGAAGCTTCCAATGGCGAGTCCCTTTTTATTTGAGAAAACAGAAAGCTTGCAGTCTTGTTTTTCAAGAATGCTTTTTGTTTCAAAGAATTCTTCGTCTCTAAAGTTTTTTTCCGCGATGATGATCGCTATTTTTTTCATTTTTTTTAAATCCATCAAAGGCTCTTAAAATCTCAATGGGAGTGACAAAGACAAGCGTGTTTGATTGGTCAGAAGAAATATCATTTAAGGTTTGAAGTGTTCTTAAATGCAATGCTCCGTTTGAACCTGATAAAAGATTAGCTGCCTTTGCCATGTTTTCGGCTGCGACAACCTCTCCCTCTGATTTAATAACAATGGCTCTTTTTTCTCTTTCAGCCTCTGCTTGCTTTCCAATGGTTCTTTTCATTTCTTCTGGAAGAATAATGTCTTTAAGTTCAACATTCAAGACTTTTATTCCCCAAGGGTCACTCTGTTCGTCAATGACCTTTCTAATGTTCTCAGAAACCTTATCTCTTTGAGATAGGAGTTCATCTAAGTCAACTTGTCCTGTGGCATTTCTCATGGTTGTTTGTGCTAATTGAGACATAGCGTAATAGTAATCTTCAACTTCTAAGATGGCTAACTCAGCGGAAATGATTTTGTAATAGACAACTGCGTTGGCAACAACAGAGATGTTGTCTTTTGTAATGGCTTCTTGGCTGGGGACATCAACTGCTTTTACTCTCATATCAACTTTTGAGAAGTTTTGTATAATAGGCCAAACTACTCTCCAGCCTGGTTTTAAGGTTCCTGTGTATTTTCCAAAAGTGAATCTGATACCCTCTTCATATTGATTGATTTGTTTAATAGAAGAGAAGAAGATGACTAAAAAAACTATTATAATTGGCGTTATATTTATCATATATTTTAAATTTACTATTTATTCTTTTGGTTTCATAATGGGAAACAAGATGATTTCCCTTAATGTGCTTGAATTTGTTAAAAGCATGGTTAACCTATCTAATCCCATGCCAAACCCTGCAGAAGGTGGCATTCCATATTCAAGAGCTTCAATAAACTCATCATCTGATCTTTGGGCTTCTTCAAATCCTTTTTCAAAAAGTTTTTCTTGTGCTTTTAGAATTCTTTCCTGTTCTTGTGGGTCGTTTTGCTCTGAAAAAGCGTTTACAATTTCTACTCCTGCAATTAAAAGCTGAAAGTTAGCAAGCTTATCAACACCTTTAAAGCCTTTTGCTAAAGGTTGGAATCCTTTTGGATAGTGAATAACAAAAGTGGGTTTTAGAATCTTTGGTCTGCAATACTTTTTATAAATCTCGTCTGCAATGTTTGCTTTGTCAGCTCCCTTAGGAACGTCAACTTGAAGCTCCTTTGCTTTTTTTAGAAGACCTTGTTCATTGATTTCTTCGTATTTAATATTTGTATATTTTTCAAGAAGTGCTGTAAATTCTATTCTTTCCCAAGGGCCTTTAAAGTCAACATCTTTTTCTCCAATTTTAATGAGACTTGTTTTGAAAACATCTTCTATGATTCTTTGAAAAAGTTTTTCTGTAAATTGCATTAATTCTAAATAGTCCATATAGGCGACGTAGAATTCAAGCATGGTAAAGTCGGGGTTGTGAGATTTGTCAACTCCTTCGTTTCTAAAACATTTCCCTATTTCAAAGACTTTTTCAAATCCACCAACTAAAAGTCTTTTTAAATAGAGTTCGGGAGAGATTCTCAAAAACATGTCTAGGTTATAGGCGTTTAAATGTGTTTTAAAAGGCTTTGCTCTTGCTCCGCCATAGTTTGTTTGAAGGGTTGGTGTTTCCACTTCAATGAAGTCGTTTTCATTTAAGAAGTTTCTAATGCTTGAGATGATTTGAGATCTTGTAATAAAGTTGTTTTTAATTTCGGATGAAAAGATTAAATCTAAATACCTTTTTCTGTATCTTTCTTCAATGTCTTTTAGTCCGTGCCATTTTTCTGGAAGCGGTTTGATGCTTTTTGCTAGAATTTTAAAGTCTGAGACTTCAAGTGTTTTTTCTCCTCTTTTGGTTACAAAAAGAGTTCCTTTGAGTTCTATAAAATCTCCAATGTCAAAAACTTCTTTAAAATAGTTAAAGGATTTTTCGCCTAGTTTGTCTTTCATGAAGACTGCTTGAAAGGCTCCTTCTCCGTCTTGGAGGTCAGTAAAGCACAAACCTCCATGAAATCTTAAAGTTCTTATTCTTCCTGCAAGTGATATTTGTTCTGCTTTTTTGGAAAGCTCTTCAAAGTGATCAATGGCTTGTTTTGTGGTGTGAGTTCTATTTGTTTTAATGGGGTAAGCTTCCCCCCCAAAGCTTTCAATGTAGTTTATTTTTTCTTTTCTGTTTTGTATAATGTCATCTATGATTGCCATATGACTATATTACACTAAATGGATTAAAAATTCAATATTAGTTGCTGGCGAGGGC
>JBAYXY010000088.1:0-2645 GCA_041673285.1 Minisyncoccota bacterium | reverse complement strand
CTTTTTTTGTATTTCAAGTAGTTTCTTCTTTCTTGTTATATCTCCTCCATAAAGAGGTGCTGTAACATCTTTTCTTGCAGCAGAAATTGTTTCTCTTGCAATAATCTTTCCTCCAATTTTTCCTTGTATGGCTAGATTAAATAATTGAGCTGGCAAAACATCTTTAAGTTTTTTTGTTAATTTTCTAGCCTCATCATAAGCTTTTGATCTCGGAATAATTTTAGAAAAAGCTTCTTCTTTTTCTCCATTAATTAAAATCTCTAACTTAACTAAATCAGCAGGTAAATAACCAATTTCTTCATAAGTCATTGAAGCATAACCTTGCGTAACATTTAAAAGATTGTCATAAAATGTACCAATAATTTCCCTCATAGGAACCTCATATTCAATTAAATATCTTTCTTTTCCAAACGGTTTTGAATCAATATGTTTCCCATCTGTTCCTTTAAATAAATCAAACACATTTCCCAAATACTTTTGACCTATAATTAATTTAATATCAGCCCATGGTTCAGCAACTTCTTTAAAACTATCTTGCCAAACTGTGGGGTTCATTATATCAACCTCCTCCCCCTTTCCTGTAATTCCCTTATACTTAACTTGAGGAGCACCAATAACAAGATCAAGTCCATATTCTCTTTTAAGTCTTTCAATTGTTATTTCTGCATGTAAATTTCCTAAGAAACCACATAAAAACCCTCTTCCTAAAACTTGATATGTCTGAGGTTGAAAAAATAATGAAGAATCGTTTAAAGTTAATTTTTGAAGACCTTCTTTTAAGACCTCAAATTCTGATTGTTCTGAAGGATAGAGTGAAACAAATATTTTTGGACTTGCAGGACTGTATCCAGGAAGTGGTTCTACAGAAAAACCTTGCCTTGTAATAGTATCCCCAATATGAACTTTTTCTGTGTCTTTTATTCCTGTAGCGATATAACCAATTTCTCCAGCTCTGATTTCATTTTTACTTAACATTTGTGGCTTGAAAATACCTACTTCTTTTGAAGTGCTTGAAAATCTAGAATTAACAAAAGATATTTTCTCAAATTGTCTAAGTACCCCTTCTTCCACTTTTACATATGCAACAATTCCTAAAAAAGAATCGTACATAGAATCAAATATTAAAGCTTTTAAAGGTTTTTCATCATTTTCATCAGCCGAAGGCACTCTTTCAACTACTCTTTTTAAAAGTTCCTCAACATTTTCTCCTGTTTTAGCCGAAATTCCCAAAACCTCTGATGGATTAATGTTTAAGATCTCTGCGATTTCTTTTTTAACTTCTTCTGCATTTGCAAGTGGAGCATCAATCTTGTTTACGGCAGGAATAATCACAAGACCTTCTTTTTTAGCAAGTTCAAGATTTGAGATTGTTTGTGCCTGCACTCCTTTTGTTGCATCAACTAATAATATAGCTCCGTGAACAGCAGCCAAACTTCTTGAAACTTCATAATTAAAATCAATGTGCCCAGGAGTATCAATTAAATTCAAAATATTACCCTGATATTCCATTCTCACGGGTTTCATTTTAATTGTAATTCCCTTTTCTTTTTCTAAATCCATACTATCCAAAAGTTGAGGTTTCATTTTACCTTTTTCAATTGTGCCTGTGATTTCCAAAAGCCTATCTGCAAGCGTAGACTTTCCATGATCAATGTGACTGATGATAACAAAGTTCTTAATCATATTTTTATACTAACATTTTAGAATCAAAAAACAAGGAGTAAAGCCTTGTTGTTAAATTTTTTAAATTGTGTGGTAGGAAATATCTCTACTTTCCTACCACTTCATGGACTGCCCTGCAATCTATCAGGGAACGAATCGCATATGTGACTCGTTTTTGCTTGAATTCAGTGTTACTTTTTCCATCAAACCCCACCTTAAGTTCTTGTAGTCGAGCCACAAGAGCTTGTGCTTTCTCTAACACAAGATCTGTGCTAGAAAGGTCAAACTCCTTTTCGTGCTGGAGAGCAACAATTTCGTCGATCTCCTCTTTTGATAATAAGTTCAGATCCATTTTATTCACTTTTTTAATTAAAACATTATTTTAAAGTTTTGTCAATGGTATTCCCAAAAATTGCCCTAAATTCCTCGCCTCTTCCGTTTTTAAAATATAGGTTAAAATAAAGTAAATAATAAAAGAAATGATTGTTACTGCAATAAACTCAAGTAAATTCATCCAAAAACCATTAAAATTATTAAATAAACTCATAATAAATAAAGCAATAACCGTCATGATAACTGAAGAGAAAAATATTTTTACTAAAAATCCTTGAATTTTTTTAACTTCAAAATCTTCTATTTTTTTCCTTAAGAACACAAATAACAAAACAAAGTCTATAACTAAACTAATGTTATAGGCTAAAACAAGTCCTAAAAGTAAAGCATGTTCAGGATTATTTAGATTAAATAAGCTAAGTAGCATTGCATTAAGGTTTTCATTAACCTGCAATAAATAAACAAATCCTAAAGAAAGAGTTAAATTAATGAAAAGAAATATAATTGAAATAATGGCTGGAGTTTTTGAATCTTTAATACTAAAAAAAGCTCTTAATATTGTAGGTTCTAAACACTGAAAAATTAAACTTAAGGCAAAGATTCCAAGACAAGCACTAGTTACACTTACTGCCTCACCTGAGAATTGCCCT
>JBAYXY010000087.1:0-2650 GCA_041673285.1 Minisyncoccota bacterium | reverse complement strand
AAAATAATTTATTATTATGAAATAATTATAACAATCGCGGTAGATTTTGTCAATTTTTACCGCGTTTTGCTTACCTATGCCCGTCTCGCGGTCATAGGTTTAAAAGTCACGGTAGATTTTGTCAATTTTTAGCAAATGATTTGCTAATTAAGATAAAAACTCTTTTCAATAATAAATCTAATCATTTCTTTTCCTTAGAGTTACTTTTATTAAAAGAATATAACTAGCTTATCAGAGTTTGTTATGTGCATTTTTTGCACATTGCTTTTTCCATCTAACTCTTGATGTTGCCAATATGCTTGACTACGCCGATCCTTCAATATTAAAAAGACTTGCTATTTTTGCCTATATTGCCCAGATAGTTTAATTTTTAAATCTTCACAAAGCTTTATCTCTCCCTTTCCGTTTAATAAATAATATTACTTTCTTTTTTCATATAATTCTTGTGCTTTCCTTATTTCTTCAATTAATTCAAACATATTTGTAGAAGACAACCAACAATCAATATCTTTTTGAGATTCTTTATGTATATTAAGGTTTTTCTTCGCTCTTTCCATAGCCTCTAATTCTCCGTTCTTAACTTTAACGTATATCTCTGGATCGTTTTTTTTGTAGTTTTTTATGTATTTTGCAATATTATACTTTTCACAATTAAATAAAGATGTTGGGCTACTATCTTCAAAATGCAACAAAAGCCAATATTCAAAGCAAAGATTTGAAAAAGCAATCTTGCATTTATGTTTATTCTTATCTATAAAAGACTTTAAATCAATTTGATCTTTATCAATTACAATCCATTGCTTACTATACTCCATATTGCTTTTAATAAAAATATCAATATCTGAAATATTACTAGGTTTAACTAAAATCCTTGCAGGATATCTTATATTGTGCAATTCTTTTTTTATTCCATTAAAATAGTTCTCTTCTGTCTTAGAATTCTTTCCTTCCGCACAGATTATTAGAAACGAAGAATATTGCTCTCTTGTTTCGTTTTTTCTGTTTGATATTCTTGTCATATATCTTCAATAAGAGGAATAGCTCCAAAATTGCCTAATAAATACTTTTTCTGAAAGTCCTGATCTTCCCGAGTGTCTTTAAATTCTAGCAAAGAATAGAGAGATGTTGCTCCATACTTATTCTTATCAGCAAACCAAATTTGGTCTCTTCTTAAAGGAGAATCTGATGCAAGTAAAGAGATATCATGAGCGGTAAAGATTAACTGAGCTTCCTTATTCTCTTCTGAATTAAAAATACTGACTAAAAATTTCAAAAGCAAAGGATGAAAACTATTTTCAAGCTCGTCAACAATCAAAATCTTGTTATTATCAATAACGTCGAAAATAGGTCCTAGAAATTTAAAAAAATGCTGAGTTCCTGCAGACTCCTCTTTGAAAAAATTAAAAATCACTTTGCCTGCAGGATTTTTATCCTTATCATATTTCTGCTTAATAGTTTCAAGTCTCGTTCTCATTAAGTTACCGGCAGAATTCATACTTAATCTGCCATAGATAGCCTGCTCCTCTAGGGGCATACTTTTCATATCTACTTTATCTGTTTGAATTAAAAAATCATCTATATTAATATCTGCTCTTTTTAAGTGATCCAGAACTCTCTCCTTAGAGATACCATTTTCTGATAATTGTTTGATTGTACTTGTGAAATTGACACCGTTCGTTACAATCTCTAATTTCCTAAACCAAGAAATAATATCGTCTTCGATAACGTCAAACGCACGAGCCAAGGTAGACAAATACAATTCCCTTTCTTTTGGTAAAGGAAGTTCTTTTTTAATCCTTTTTAATTTTGTTCCGGCCTCGATGCTCTTTCTATTTCTTTTGAAAACAAGCTTTTTTCTTGGAAATTCATAAAGCTCCTCCTTTAAAATCATATCTTGATTCAACTCAAAACTATAGACGTATTTAACTCCTTTGCTGATAAAAACAATTTCAAAAGAAGAAGACTTCTCTTCTGTTTCCGCTGAAAGCTTAAAAGGAACAGCTTCAATTTTGTTCTTCTCCAAATTATAATCCCTTAAAAGGAGGTGTCTTATAAATGCAAAAGCTTTAATTAGATTACTTTTTCCAGAAGCATTTGCACCATATAAAGCAGCATTTTTAAGAAGGCTTTCTTGTCCACATTCAAAAACATTCATCGGACGTTTCGAAGTAGATCCTGCCTCCATGCTAAATAAAACCTCTTCTTTGAATGATAAATAGTTTTTTACTTTGAATTCTACTAACATACCTATTAAATATCATTTTATCTAAAAAAAGTCAATATTTTTGTAATTTTTTACGAAAATATCCCTTTTTTATACTAAAAAGCACGTTGAACGTGCTATTTAGGAAATCAAATAATCTGACCAACAAGCACAATAGTTACGATTTTAGCAACCTCGAATAATATCTTTTTCTCGTCATCACTCATATCGTCAAAAAAAGAAGCCATAACTGCATCTGTGACATGTTTCTCCATATTTTGATCCATTGTATCAACTTCCATGTAATCATTTAAAATAGAGGAAATTGCGGTGCTTTTTGATAAAGCTTCCTCGCAGTTATCTATCTTAGATGGCACTATATTATATGTTCCTTTAAGATCATTTACATGCAGATAGCTTTCTCCTGGCTTTTCATTTAAGGTGCAC
>JBAYXY010000086.1:0-2667 GCA_041673285.1 Minisyncoccota bacterium | reverse complement strand
AGGAGATAATTTTTGGCAACGATGTTACAATAGATGACATTATATGGATGGGCCCTCAGCCTGCCATGAAAGACAAAGGGGCAGAAGTGGGGATTAAGAATATTAAACCTCTTGGAGAACTTGAGTCCTATATTGCAAAGGCAAAAGGTGCCGGACGAAAAATTCACTTCCTTCCGCCATATCGCTACCACAATCAAATTCAGCTTAACAAACTTCTTGGAGCTGATTTTGAAAAGCAGAAAGAACTTGCTTCGGTAGAGCTCATTAAAGGCGTTGTAGCGTTGCGCGAGATAAAAGACGAACACGAAGTGTCCGAACTGGACAAAGCGGCTAATATTGGCTATATTATGCATTATACCGCCATGAAGATGGCTGCTGTGGGAATGGTTGAGCAGGAACTTGTTGGCCTCATGGAGGGAATCGCCATTTCCGGAGGGTCGATGCCATCGTTCCCTATTATTCTTTCCCAAAACGGAGAGACGCTTCACAACCATACACACCATCAGATTCTTACAGACGGAAGGCTTTTGGTTATTGATGCCGGTGCCGAGACAACCTCGCATTATGCATCGGACTTCACAAGAACAATTCCTGCAGGAGGCAAGTTCACCCAAAAACAGAGAGAAATCTATTCAATTGTGTCTGCTGCGAACGATCTGGCAATAAGTCTCATTAAACCGGGTATCACATATAAATCCGTTCATTTGGCAGCGGTGAGGCTAATGGCTCAGGGGCTAATAAATCTTGGTCTTATGAAAGGCGATGCCGACGAGGCAGTTGCTGCCGGAGCAGTAGGGCTCTTCATGCCGCACGGCTTAGGACACCAGATGGGTCTTGACGTTCACGATATGGAAGATTTGGGAGAAAATTATGTAGGCTACGATAACGAACATACACGCGCAACACAGTTTGGCCTAAAATCCCTGAGGATGGGCAAGCTTTTGAGGCCGGGCCATGTTATAACAGTTGAACCGGGATGTTACTTTATTCCTGCTCTCATTGAGAAGTGGAAAAAAGAGGGAACAAACGCATCTTTCATCAACTTTGACAAGCTTAAAGATTACTATACATTCGGAGGAATCCGCATAGAAGACGACTCACTTGTTACCGAAAAAGGAAACAGGCTGCTTGGTTCTAAACGACTGCCAAACACACCGGAAACGGTAGAAGCGGAAATGGCCAAATAGTATGACAAAACTTTACCCCCAAAGTTCTGTCCTGAGATATCTGTCCATCTTTCTTGCTGCCTTCCTTTTTGTTACTTCGTGCTCCAAAGACGATGTGATACCGCCACCTGCGGCTAAATCGGATAAAAACGATATCGTCCTTTTCCAGTTTAAAAAAGATTACAACTCGTCTTTAACGGCGAGCGGGTTCTCTTATTATTCCGGTAACCTTATATTTGTGACACTCCCCGAGGGGTCGTCATTAAATGCTTTAAAACCCAGTTTTGAGGTATCTCCAAAAGCAACTCTATCAATAAACGGAGTTGAGCAGCAAAGCGGAGTAACTCAGGGAGACTTTTCCAGTACTGTAACCATTTCAATAAAGTCGGAATCCGGCCTGTCCAAGGAGTATAAAGTGCTCGCTCAGGCAGGGAGGGCAAATTTAGACGGACTCATATACAGCTTTATGAAAAAATATTCCATTCCCGGGATATCCTATGCAGTAACCAAAGACGAAGCAATTGTATACAAATCGGGACTGGGCTTTGCATCTGTTGAGGGAGGAGAGAGAACAAGGCCCGACCATCTTTTCCGCCTTGCAAGTGTATCCAAACAATTTACATCCCTTTGTGTTATGAAGCTTGTAGAAGAGGGCAAGCTCTCTCTCGACAGAAATGTTTTTGGGGCTGGAGGGGTTCTGGCAAGCGAATTTCCAAGCGTAACGGCAATGGCATCAAGAGTTACAGTGCGGTCTTTGCTGGAACATACCAGCGGCTGGATAAGCGATCCCGATCCTATGTTTACTACCTCTTTCAAGGGGCAAACTCTTGACCAGAGGATAGCGTTTGTTCTTAATTCGGTTCAATACGAGCCGGGTACTAAGCACTCCTATTTTAATATGGGATTTGGAATTCTGGGAAAAGTGATTGAAAAGATTACGGGAAAGGGTTACGAAACCTACCTAAAGGAGGTTCTTGCCACAGCCGGAGTAACAGACATTCATATTGGCGGTAACAGGAGCCAGAGGCGCGCGAACGAGGTTGTTTACTATTCTCAGAACGGAACAGACGGATATGGGAATGAAATGGACGTAATCGCTGCTGCGGGTGGGGTTATAGCCTCTACCGAGCAGATGATGAAGCTAATGTTCCATATAGACGGCCGCTCCAAGATTCCTGATATTATTTCGGCCCAGACAAGGCAAACAATGCTCACTGCATCATCGGCATACAACAGATATGCATTGGGCTGGAGGCTCAACCATTCTTTCTATCCGGGGTCGTTTTACCATTCCGGAAACCTTGCCGGAACTGCATCTATGTGGGTAATGGGTAATGATGGGACAAACTGCGTTGTACTTTGCAATTCAAGGTCCTATATAGATGGGTTTGACGATGAGATGTATGCTTTGCTAAGAGATATACTCAATTTAGCTTCGGCCACAAGCTGATAAAGTTCGCTAAGAATCATTGCCGTTGCACCCCATACAAAATAGTCGTCG
>JBAYXY010000085.1:0-2672 GCA_041673285.1 Minisyncoccota bacterium | reverse complement strand
AAACTGCTAATTTAATTAGATTTACAACAAAACCAGACGCTCCTTCTTCATTCATTGCAAAATTAAGTAATAACACTAATATTGATCTTTCATGGAGACTAGGAGATGGGGGCACTAAAATACTCATTAAAAGAGGTATTAATACTTGTCCTACTTTAGGAGACACCTCTTCAAAAACAATCTATTTAGGAACAGGACAAACTTTTGCTGATTCCTCACTAGAACCTAATACAAACTATTGCTATAAAGCATGGATGATAGCACAAGATGACATCTACTCTGACCCAGTTGAAATTATAATTGGAACAAAGGCAAAAACCACAAGCACAGGAACAACTATTATAAACACACAGGTTCCAGCAGTTAAAACAAGCACAGAAATAAAGAAAAACATCTCTCTTGAAAACTCCCTAAGAAACATTTCCTTAAATGAAATCGTCTTTAAAAAAAGCACTAACGCTTCAGCAGGAGATGAAATAGAATTTCTTATTGAGGTTAAGAATACAGGAAGCACTGCATTAGAAAACATTATTATTAAAAATTTAATAAACAATGACTTAACTCTTAAAAATGTTTTTGTTAACAACGTAAGTCATTCATTAGACATTATTGATTACGCCTTTGTAAAAGAGCTAAAAAAAGATGAAACATTCAAAATCAATTTCACAGCAGTATTAAAAGAATATGACAATGCAGGTGTGCTAGCTGTTGCAACAGAAGTTTCTGCCGATGATATAAGTCCCATCATAGAAACTGTAAACATACAAAAAGAAACTATTAGTATAGGCATAGAGGACGACGCCGTAAAAGCCTCTTTCTTCTCAACAATTATTGCAGGAAAATGGTTCCCGTGGTCAATCCTTGCATTAATAGTTCTTCTACTTTTAATAGTATACTTCTCTTTTAAAGAAGAAAGAGAAAGAAAATAAGAAACAGCACCGAGTAATCACTCGGTGTTGCTTTTAAAAATAGAACCCCTATAATCAATATATGCCTATACATCAATTAAAAAAAATAAAAGCTGTTTTGTTTGATCTTGATGGCACCCTTGTTGAAAATGGAAGCATTCAAAAAGATGCAACAAGACAAACCCTAGACTTCTTTGGAATTAACATTACCATGAATGAATTTACTCAAAAATATTCAAACAAAGAATATATTCAAGTAGAAAAAGAACTCATTGAAGACTTTCGTTTAAATGCAAAACAAGGAGACATTACAAACAAAAGAAAAGAGATTGTTCTTCGTTTATTATCTACACGAGAAACAAAGTGCACCTATTTTGCAAAAGAATTACTTCAATATTTATACAAAAAATATCCCTTGGCAATATGTTCTGCAGGAGAAAGGGAGGAAGTCTATTTAAAATTGAAAAATAACAATCTATTAAAATACTTTAAAAAAATAGTTTCTGCTGGTGATGTTGAAAAGTCTAAACCCCATCCTGACATTTACCTAAAAGGAGCTTTTGATTTAGGATTTAAAACAGAAAAATGTTTAGCCTTTGAAGATACTACTATGGGCGTTCTGGCAGCTAAAAGAGCAGGCACTCTTTGCTTTGCCGTCCCCTCAAAAGGAGAAGAAGACTTTTCACTTGCAGATAAAGTTCTAGATTCTCTAAAAGATGCTTATGATATTTTAAAAAGTATTTAAACTAATCTATTCAAAACAAAGGAGGTTTTTATTGACAAAGACCTCTTTTTATATTATATTAACTCCACAGTTCTTTGAAATCGTTTCCACAGTATTTTTCTTATTCTTAGGGGGTAAGAAAAGCTGTGGAAACACAGCAAGGAGATTAAAATGTTAAAAAAGGTGATTGAAAAGGGTAATGGTACCCTTAAGGCATTGATAATAGTATTTATTATTGGTGTCATCATTCTCGCCACTGTGATCGTCGTACCGATTGTCAGCGAAAGAGGCGGGAACGGGAACGGAAACGGGAACAACAAAATAGAGGTGGCAGAAAACGAAAGCTCTGTTGCCACTACTTTCAAAATCGTCCACGCGGGGGGAATCCCCGAGGTGGGCGAAACAGTTTGTCTAGAAATTGTTTCAGACAAACTTCCACTCGATTCAATGAGAATTGAATGGAGTACCACCAGTGGTGCGCTGAAGACAGACGGTAAAGTGGCTAACTTTACCGCCCTTTCAGCAGGGGACTTCACCATCTCCGCGTGGATTGTGGGGATGGAAGAGAATGCCTCAAGCAAAATAACGCTTAAAATGCATGACCGTCCAGAGCTACAGATCATCTGTAACTCTTGGATGCTGAGCAACGACTTCATAGAATATGAAGTTGTTGCAAAAGGCGTTGGACCATACAAAATATGGTCCGATGGGCTTAGGTTCAAAGAGAATACAATATTCTCTTCTGAGCCAGGAATTGCATCCATCTGGGTTGAGGCAGAAGCCCTCTCAGATGGAAGGAAGATAACAATCCAGAAGGAAATAGCTATTTTTCAAGCTATAGCTTCTGGATATAATCCCCCAGCATTGGGGGAGAAGAGCATTCCGATTCTTAAGAATGCTCAAAAAAAGCAAATCTACCTCTTCCTCTCCGAACACATCGGAGAGGGAGAGATTGTCTTCAGTAAAGAGTTCTTTATCGAAGAAATAAAGGCGAAATTCCTTTTCGTCGGAGACGAGAAGGGATTAAGGGTATACGAAGA
>JBAYXY010000084.1:0-2701 GCA_041673285.1 Minisyncoccota bacterium | reverse complement strand
CTTCTTGACAAGCTGGCCTTAGGCCATAACTTATACAACTTCCTTCAATACTTTTTAGTCGTAGGAATTACAGAAGAACTTTTTAAATATTTAGCTTTTAAATTCACAGCCCTTAAATCTCAATATTTAGATGAACCCATAGACGTTGTTATTTATATGATCATCGCCTCACTAGGGTTTGCAACTGCTGAAAATGTCCTTTTATTCTCTCAAAAATCATTTCAAGTTTTATTAGAACCAGCATCGCTCGCCCTTATTAGATTCGTTGGTGCAAACCTTTTGCATGCTCTCACATCAGGCATCTTTGGTTTTTACATCGCAGTTTCCTTTTATAGAACAAAAAAAAGACACTTTCTTTTTTGGGGTGGTTTTATAATAGCTATGGCCATCCATGGTATCTTTGATTTTTTCCTAAAATACTCTATAATAAACTATGGAGGAGAAGCAAAGTTAACTCCATTAATAGTAGTTGTTATTACTGCCCTAATTGTTTCATACATACTTTTAAGGCAAGCACTTGATCAATTAAAAAAATTAAAAACAATTTGTAAAATATGAAAAACCAAGAAACAAACAAGCAAATTAATTTTGAAGATGATAATCACGCTGGAGAATTAGTAGTTGATGTTTACGAAACGGATAAAGAAGTTGTTGTGGAATCAGCCATTGCAGGAGTAACTGCTGAAGAATTAAACATTTCCTTAGAGCAAGACATTTTAATTATTAAAGGAGAAAGAAAAGATCCCGCTGTTCAAGACAAAGGAAAAAACTACTTTGTTAAAGAATGCTATTTTGGACCTTTTGAAAAAGAAATCATTCTTCCAAAAGAAGTAGAAACTTCTCAAATTAAAGCAAAAATGAAAAATGGCTTTTTGATTATAAGGCTTCCTAAAGAAAAAGGTGATTCTCAAAAAATAGAAATAAAATAACAAAAAAGGGGGACGCTTTTAGATTCTAGCCATTGTCCCATCCTTCAGTCTCCTTTTTATCTCTTCTCTCTTTTTCCTTGTCTCCTCTATCCCCTTAATCTCCTCTGTCCAAGGGCCTTTCATCTTAAGGAGTATTGCTTTTCCCATTTTTTAAACCTCCTACTTTAAAGAATAGAATATAACTTTCAAAAAATCAAGGTGCCGAGGGAGGGATTTGAACCCTCACACCCGAAGGCATATGCTCCTAAGGCATACGTGTCTGCCAATTCCACCACCTCGGCATAATAAAAACCCTTTAAAAATAGGGTCTTTATTTTATAACATACTACGCAATAATAGACAATATAATTCCTGGTGCCGCTTTTGCAAAAAGTGCTATAATCACCGCTGCCGCACCAACAACAATCTTTTTATTTGCTGCCTCTAACTTTTCTGCATTTCCTTGAGATGTTAAATAATCCTTCGCAGCAAGAAGAATCACAAAAACAGAAGCTGCTAAAATAAGTATAAATGCCCAATTAGCAACTTTAAATATTGTAGCTATTAGACAACACGTCCCACATTCAGGTTCTGCTATATAATCACAAGTTGCTTTACACTTCGTGTACCCTCTTTCGTGCAACATATCAAGCACATTTGGTGGTATCTTGCATTCATCTCCCGCAAAGGAAATTAAAGGCACGCTTACAAAAACTAATAAAAATAATGTTGCAAATATCTTTTTTAAATTCATTTTATTTTAATTTAATTCTATTTACCGACCTTTAATTAATTAATAACCACTAACCCTTCTACAATACTTGTTAATATTCTAGCCATTAAGATTACACCAAGTCCAATCATTGCCCACTTTATCACATCCTTTGCAGTAGAAACATTTTTTTCATTTTCATGAGACCAAACCATCATCAATCCTGCAATAATTATAGAAACCACTGCAAGCCCTCCTCCAACTATTGTTAACCAATTCACAACATTATCAATTGTCTTTTCTACCGCATCTTTTGTTTTACTTGATGTTGCAAACACATTAGAAATAGACAAAACACTTGTTAAAAAAACTAAACTAAATGCTTTAATTTTATTTTTCATAATTTTATTGTACAAACCTTTTAAATACTTCTATTAAAGTTTTCGCTAATAATACAACTATTATACCAATACCTGCATAAATCATCAACTGCTTTGCATTTTGGATTTTTGTTGCATTCCCATATGCTGTCACAAACATTATCCCTCCAATAACAAACACAAGCGGTGCTATTAAAAGTCCAATTTTAAGCATCCAATCAGCAATTGCATCTAAAAGTTCAGATATTGTAGCCATTCCTAACGGATTAACAAGTCCAGCTGCAAACACAAAAGCATTTCCTTTAATTTTTTCTATTATCTTCATTTTCTAAAAATTAATCCAAAATGATAATTTCCTAAATTGAAATCCTTTTCTAATTTAAACCCTAGCTCTTCTAACTTCGATTGTATCTCTTCTTTTGAAATAACAAGTTCTTTTGCTCCGATTTTAGAAGACTCTTTCCAATCAATAACAAGTAAATGACCTTCATCTTTTAAAACTCTTTTCACTTCTTTAAAAACCGCCTCCTTATCCTCTATTTCAAATAAAACATTTGATAAAATTACAAAATCAATTTTATTATCTGCTATTCTAACACCTTTTTGAATATCTGCCAATACAAGTTCCACATTGTAAATTCTTTCACTATCTAATTTAGAGCGAAGAGCAGATAAAGGCTCCTCCTGAATATCCACCGCAT
>JBAYXY010000083.1:0-2767 GCA_041673285.1 Minisyncoccota bacterium | reverse complement strand
CTCTTCTTCAAGAAAGACGAGCTCTTTACCTGCTAGGCGCGGGGCTTATTGAATCCGGACGACCGGAGTCGCCTGCTTCCAAAGTTCATCCAGTCTATAATACTCTCTCTCCTGGGGAGAGAGTATATGGACGATGACATCGTTATAATCGACCAGCATCCATCCCGATTCGGGAGTTCCTTCCTTATGCAGAGGGAAAACGCTTTCCTGTTTCAAAACACGTATTATTTCTTCGCTTAAAGCATCCATCTGCCGGATGGAATCGCAGCTGCAAAGCACAAAGTAATCCGCAAAATTGCATATCTGCTTGACGTCCAGTAAACTTATGTCGATTGCCTGCTTGTCGCTGGCAATTTCTACTATTTTTCGTGCTAAATCTAAACCTTCCAGTTGTGGCCTCCAATAAATAATTGATTGTTAAATTATTATAGCATAAACACCGCAACACCTGTCGGAACGACCGGCTTTTAATATTTGCCATTGCGGGGAACCCCTCTGCAATTTCATTCCTAGTCGAAGAGGAATGAATCTAAAATAAATCATGGAAAGACTACAAAGCAATCTCTGCCGGTTCTTTTAATACTGCCATAAGGGCTATTCGGAAAAGATTGCTTCGTCCGCCTATTGCGTCCTCGCAAAGAAAGTTGTAAATGAGGGCGGTAAACAGCACTCCGCGATTCTCTCCCTTTCGCAAAGGGAGATTAAGAGGGATTTTACATGTTACCGGGAACAGGTCTTCGTTAAAGAGTATTGGCAATATTTAAACTAATGATTTTACTACCTTTACTTTCATAATAACCCAGCATTTCGTCGATTTTCCTTTTATCATAACTGGTAACGCAATCTGAAAGTACATTAACGCCATAATTTGCTTTGCATAAGTTGTAACAGGTCGATTTAACACAAGCAACAGCATCTGCCCCTGCTATGTAGAAATCACATATTTCATTTTTGCTGATAAAGTCTGTAAATTCTTCGCAGCTTAATGCGTTTCCTTTGTATTTTGTAAAAACATTTTTTGATACTATTTTCAAGTCTGATGCTAATTCAGACCCATTTGTATTGGGTTTAAAAGTCCTTGTGCCTGCCGATAAGTTTTCATGCCTTATATAAATAACATGAATACTATTACTAACTGCCCAATCAATAGCTTTATTGATATTTCCAATAACATCCTTGTAATTCTTTGTTATGTCATTTTGAATATCGATTATTACCAGGGCTTTTTTCTGCATGGTGTTTCCTCCTGACAGGTAGATTGATTTGTTTGCTTTTCTATTATACCTTGTAATTGTTGACAACAGTATGGCAACAATCTATATTGATAACAAGAAATTTTTGAAGGCGGCTATCGGGTGAAAATTGACAGGCTTGTTAGCATTATTATGATACTCCTTGATAAAAAGCGTATAGGAGCACAGGAGTTAGCAGATAAGTTTGAAGTTTCACCCCGCACGATCTACCGTGATATAGACACTATCAATATGGCGGGTATTCCTGTTCGCGGGGCATCGGGAGTGGGTGGCGGCTTTGAAATCATGCAGAAATACAAGATTGATGGAAAGATATTTTCGACTGCCGACCTTTCCGCTATCTTGATGGGGCTTTCCAGTCTTTCCAACATGATACGAGGTGATGAACTGCTAAACGCCCTTGCGAAAGTCAAGAGTTTTATCCCCGCCGACAGAGCGAAAGACATTGAATTAAAAGCCAATCAAATATATATAGATTTAAGCCCATGGATGGGCAACAGGAACATACAACCATATTTAGAAATAATCAAAACAGCTTTGCAGGAAAGCAAGCTACTTTCGTTTGAATATGCAGACCGCTACGGAAATCAAACCGCACGAACAGCCGAGCCGTATCAGCTTGTATTGAAAAGTAGTCATTGGTATTGGCAAGGTTATTGCCATAAAAGAAATGATTTCCGCTTATTTAAACTATCCCGCACATCAAACCTGCAAATACAAGAGGAATTTTTTACACCGCGAGATTATCAAAAACCGCAGTTGGATTTTACTGATATTTTGGCAACTATGCAAACAAGAATAAAAATTCGTATTCATAAATCTGTTATGGACAGGGTACTTGATTATTGCACTTATGAAGACTTTTCTCCAGATGGTGATGAAAATTACATTGTCAGTTTTCCTTTCATAGAGAACGAATACTACTACAATATTCTTTTCAGTTTCGGGGATAAATGCGAGTGTTTAGAGCCGTTACATATCCGCACAGAAATGAAGCGTAGAATACATGATATAGCTACCATATACGAAAGTTAATACATGGAGTAAGACGAAAAAGACAAACGACTTGCCTTGCCCTTTTTATTTATGGCTTATGATAAATAAATACGTATTCTTCCACTTTGGAAAAGGGAAATTATATCGATAATTTCCAGCCTTATTTTATCATCCTGCCATTTTCTTAGAGTTGCTTCCCTACTTAATCAACAGGAAACATCTCAAACTCCAGGTTCCCCACCCTAATATGTTATACTGTATGCATCATGTCTAAACTGTTATTCGGCACGGCAGGAATCCCCTTAAGCACTCCGCGAGCTACCAACGGCGACCTCCAGACCATCAAAGGCATTCAACAGGTGGCTGAGCTGGGTCTGGATGGCATGGAACTGGAATTCGTAAACCAGGTTTACCTGACAAAGCCCAATGCCGAAAAGGTCGGGAAATTTGCAAAAGACGCTAAAATTGCCCTGTCGGCGCATGCCCCCTATGCCCTTAACTTCAATGCCCGGGACATG
>JBAYXY010000082.1:0-2775 GCA_041673285.1 Minisyncoccota bacterium | reverse complement strand
TTTCTAAAAACTCTTAAACCTCCATTCGTTATTAAGGCAGACGGACTTGCTGCAGGAAAGGGTGTTATAATCGCAGATAACCTGCAACTTGCCAAAGATGAACTAAGAGCAATGATGGGTGGGAAGTTTGGTGAAGCCGGGAAAAAAGTAGTTATTGAAGAGTTTCTTAACGGAATTGAATTGTCGGTTTTTGTCCTCACAGACGGGGATAATTACCTCATATTGCCGGAAGCGAAGGATTATAAAAGGATAGGGGAGGGTGATACCGGGCTGAATACCGGAGGTATGGGGGCTGTTTCTCCTGTCCCTTTTGCAGGAAGCGAATTCATGAAAAAAGTTGAAGAGAGAGTTATCAAACCAACAATTTCTGGTTTAAAGGCCGATGGTATTAAATACCAGGGTTTTATTTTTATCGGGCTGATGAATTGCGGAGGAGACCCTTATGTAATTGAATACAATGTAAGGATGGGGGACCCAGAGACAGAGGCAGTGGTTCCAAGAATAAAAAGCGACCTTCTGTCTCATTTTGCCGCTTTGGGAAGGGGAGAGCTATCTCTTGAAAAAATGGTACACTCGTCGGGAACATCATTGACAGTAGTTGCGGTTTCCGGAGGATATCCCGAAGAGTATAAAAAAGGTTATAAAATTACCGGAACAGAAGAGTTGAATGATTCATTATTGTTCCATTCGGGAACTGCGCAACTTTCCGGGGATATAGTAACAAACGGAGGGCGGGTTCTTGCTCTCACAGTAAACGCTCCGGATATTGCTTCTGCAAGAGAAATTGCGTATTCGCAGATAGATAAGATAAATTATAATGGAATTTATTTTAGAAGAGACCTTGGTCTTGATTTGATAAATTTCTCGAATAATATATAATTATGAAAAAGAGAGGATACAACTTTGTGGCTAATCCGTTGTTTCTCGGATTGCTGTTGATTCTGCTCTTTTTGTCTGCATTATATTCTACCGACAAAAGCTTTACAAGTGAGTGGATTCCCATCCTGATATCATTTTTTGACACCTCTTTCTATACAAGGGAAATTTCTATAATTCTGTCGTCACTCGCTATTGGCTTTACCGCTATATCCCTTTATTTTATCGGATTAAATATGCTTGGAACAGGGAAAAATAAATTTATCCTGCCATTGCTGTTCCTCATATTTGTATTCATCTCTCCAGAATCGATATACTTTTCCGGGAGCTCTTTTGCTGCACCGCTTTTTTTATGGTCAATCTATTTTACAATTCAGTCAAAGAAGAGTGATCTTAACTGTTTCATTGCCGGTTTCCTTATTTCGCTTTCGTTGCTTTTCGACCCCCATACAGCTCTTCTCATTCCACTGGTACTATACTATATTTTTATCTCCAGAGGATTTTCTTTAAGAACTGCAGTATATATCTTTACATCTATACTTATTCCCCTGATTTTTCTTTTCGCTCTGAGGTATCTTCTGTTTCAGGATGCTACTTTGTTTGCCGAGCTACTTATATCGGAACTGATTAAGATTTCAACCTTTGAATTTACCCTGAAGAGTGTTGCAGAATTTACTATTCTCGCTGCTTTTGCAATTATTCTTTTATCGTCAGTTGCCCATATACTATCGGAAAGAGGAAGGTATGGCTTAGTCAAATCCATCGCATATACCAGATTTATTATACTCTTATTGTTTTGTGTATTAATCCTGTTTCTTTACCCCGATGCCGGAGGCAGTTTGTCTACGATTATTGCTGTTCCAGCCTCAGTTGTAGCCTCCGAATATCTTGTAAATTATGAGAAAAGCAATAAGCACCATATTCAGTTTTTAATTCTGATTATGTTGATAATAGTCAGTAGAATTGCCGATTTTATCTAAAAATTTATAAATTAATATCATGAAAATTAAAACCTCGCTTCTGTTTACAACAGTGTTGCTTTTTATCTCTTTCAATCTTGCATTTTCTCAAACGGAGTTCAGAAAAGGTAGCGTAATAACAAAAGACGGGGTTACAATATCCGGTAATGTAGACTACCGGGGAGATGTTTTAATGTCAAATATCTGTAAGTTTCAAAACACTGTTACTGGCGAAATCGTTAAATATTCTCCTGATGACTTAAAGGGATATTACTTTGAAAATGGTAAATATTTTGTAACCAAAGAGATAAGCGGAACTAAAAGTTTTTTTCAGCTACTTTTTGAAGGTCCGGTAAATATCTATTTTTCAAAAAGCACCGGAGAAGACCTTTATTATATAGAAAGTGCGGCAGACGGCCTCTCTCCTTTGCCATATAAAATGCGTTCATTCAATAGCGAAGGGAAAACCGTTTCCCAACCAACAACCGTACACCAGGGAACGCTTCTCCACTACATGAAAGATGCTCCTGAACTTTCTAAAAAAATAAATCAAATGGGAAGGCCGGTAGATAAAACGCTTGTGAATCTGGCAAAGGAATATACAAGGAGTGTAACAAAAGGGGATAACTTTAAGGTCTATCAATACAACAAATCGACATTTAAATTTAAAATAGAACCTGTTGCCGGATTGATTTCCTTTTCCGGTTATGAAAAAATATTTAAAGAAGACGATTACTCTTATCAGCCGGAGCAGATGGCAAAGAAGAATAGTATCATTGCAGGGGCCTTTCTTAATATGTGGATTCCCAGTGGTAATGAAAAGCTTTATTTTCGCACCGGTGTATTATTCTCAAAAGGAGCGGTATACCATTATGTTTATATTATTGAAGGAGGCGAAGGGGTGAGAGTTACTCAGGAAAGAAACATTGTAAAAATTCCC
>JBAYXY010000081.1:0-2797 GCA_041673285.1 Minisyncoccota bacterium | reverse complement strand
GCCGGTCAGCATAACAATCTTCTTTATACCTAGTTCTTTTAGCTTAGAAATTGCCTTTCTTGCATTTTCTTTAGGCTGGTCTGATACCGCAATCAAACCAAGAATCTGCTTTGAATTACCTACTAAAATTACAGTTTTACCTTCGTTTTGTAGGCTTTCAATTTGTTTTATATGACTTTCTACTGAAACACCAATCTCCTTAAACAGACGAGGATTGCCAATATAGTAATGTTCTCCATCTATGATTCCTTTAGCTCCGCGGCCTGTAATTGACATAAACTCGTCAATTGTTTCAAGCTCCAATCTTTTTTCCGATATTAATTTAAGGATTGCATCAGCCAAAGGATGCTCAGAACGTACTTCCAAAGTTCCAGCTATCTTTAAAAGCTTTTCATCAGAAATACTTCCTAAAGCTACTACATCGGTTACAGTCGGCTTTCCTGTAGTTAAAGTACCCGTCTTATCAAAAGCAACTACTTGAACCTTCCCAGCAGTTTCCATGTGAATACCGCCCTTAACTAAAACTCCATTCTTTGCAGCATTACCAACCCCTGCTACAATGGCAATTGGTACTGAAAGAACCAGAGAGCATGAACATGAAACAACCAATACCACTAAAGCTCTATATAACCATGCATCAAAAGGCTGCCCGAAGAACACTGGTGGTACTATAGCCATTATTATTGCAAGTGCAAACATAAATGGTGTATAAATTGCGCCAAATCTCTCGCTGAAATTTTGTGCGTTACCTTTCTTCATCTGTGCATTCTCTACAAGTTCTACAATTTTTGAAAGAGTTGAATCCTCTGCAAGCTTTGTCACTTTTATTTCAAGTGCCCCTCTGCCATTTAAGGTTGATGCATAAACTTCATCACCTGCATGCTTCTCAACAGGAATTGACTCACCTGTAATAGAAGACTGGTCAATAGCTGATGTTCCGGAAACCACAACTCCATCGACTGAGACTTTTTCACCGGGTCTTACTAAAACTATTTCATCGATATTGACCTGTTCTATAGGGACACGTAGTTCCTTGCCATTTCGAAGAACTGTTGCTTCCTGTGGGGCTAATGAGATCAATGCTTGAATAGAGCCACGCGCCTTATCTACTGCATAAGACTCAAGCACTTCCCCTAGTGAAAATATAACTACAAGCAGAGAAGCTTCTTCCCAAAGTCCTAAATAAATTGCACCAATTGCACCAACAACCAGTAAAGTATTAATTGTTAAGCGGCCATGCTTGAGAGACGACAAGCCTTTTTTTGCTGGGAAAATGCCACCAATTATAACTGCTGCACCATAAAGCACCTTTGCCCAAGTTTCAGGTAATCCTATGTGCGTCCATTCAGCAATTAAAGTTAAAACTGTAATCACAGCAGATATTGCAAGTAAAACATTTTTAGTCTCCTTCCACCACGGAGTTATCGAAGGAGCTACTTTTGCATTCTTTGCATACTCTGAAGGAGCCTCTACATTTTCTGAAGGAACTGCCTTTGCATTCTCTACATTCTCTGTTTTCACTGATGTTACTGGATGACCAATCTTACTTAAAATATTGCTAATCTGCTCTAATGATGTCTCGTTGCTATTATAAACAACCTTCAACTTTTGAGCATTGAAATTGACTTCTGTACTTTGTACGCCTGGCATAGATGAAACTGCCTTTTTAACATCCTTAGCAGAATCAGGACAACACAATTCACTAACTTTTAATGTGCTGGTTATGATTTGTGGGCTGCTGGTTTTATTAGATCCTTTATTTTCACTTAATACTGTTGCTGGGTGACCGTTCTTGCTTAAAGCCTTACTAATCTCTTCTATCGATGCCTCGTTGTTGTTATGAACAACTTTCAATTTTTGAGCACCAAAGTTAACTTCTGCACTTTGTACACCAGGCATAGAAGAAACTGCCTTCTGAACATCCTTAGCACAATCCGGGCAGTCCAATCCACTAACTTTTAATATGCTAGTTATAATTGACGAATCGTTAATTGTTTTACTCATAATATCCCTCCTAGAATATTTATTTTATAGTTGATATATATCAACTTTTTTTGATATAGCATTTAAAAGGTCAAATACGGCTATTAGATTTGCTGCTTAGCCATCTCTATAACCTATATATCAATTTTTTTTGATATTAAGTTTAAAAATTTTTAAATCATCATATGTTCAAGTTTTTCCAAAATATCTTTATCAATCATACTATAGTGTCTCCAGTTAGCAATTACTTCTCTTTTAATCAATCCAGCATCAAGTAATATTTTGAGGTGATATGAAACCTTCGATTGGCTTAAATCCAATAACTCTTGAAACTCACAGGTACAAATATCCTCATGCTGTTTTAAAAGATAAAGAATTTGGAGCCGGATAGGGTCGCTTAAAGCATTGGCTAAACTTGACATAATACTTAATTTATCAGAACTTAAAAGGTCAACATCTTTTTTAAATATTCTTGGCTGTTCTGAAATACATTCTTTTTGTGCCATTTTCTTTCCTCCTAACCTATATCAATATTTTTTGATATAGATAAAATTATATTATATCAATTATTTCGATTTGTCAACGAAATTATTTATAAAATTTAAATAAATTAAATCATTAAACTCACAACTATAAAACAGTGAATTGCCTATTTTTCTTGTTAGTTATGATAATAAATATGATTAATATTATACATACAATTGACTTTAGTGTATTGTTCTTTTTCTGATGTTAAATATATTCTTAAAGTGAGTCCTTCTGGTAGGTTCACTATGAACCTCACCTCAGTCCACAAAAAACACGTAGTTTCCCC
>JBAYXY010000080.1:0-2801 GCA_041673285.1 Minisyncoccota bacterium | reverse complement strand
CATGTTGTGGGGCTTGTTGCTTTCAGTACCCACACATGCTGACCGGCTTTCTTCAACTTTTTAGGTATCGTAATCTTTGTCCCTTTATGGAGATCTTTAAATTTCAGGGAGTTGGATGAACCCAGCATTTTGATTTCACTGTTTTCATTCACCTCCAGTTCTTTCAGCACTACCGGTCCTTCACGGAAGTCGAAGAAGAATACATAGGTAGTACGACCGTCCTTACTCTGGGTGTACCTGATGTTTTCCCCTTCATTGTACACTTTATACATACGACTGCCATATATGGCTTCACCGTTGGTCTTCATCCACCCCCCTATTTCGTTTAACCGCTCATAAGCAACCGGGTCAAGCTCTCCGTCAGGTCTCGGGCCAATATTCAAAAGAAAATTCCCGCCTTTACTTACTATATCCACGAGTTTTTCAATGAGTTCATCTGCCGGTTTATAGGTATCATTGGGTACATAGCTCCAACTGGTAGCCATGGTCATACAGGTTTCCCATGGGTAGGGTAAACCGGTTTCGGGGACTTCCTGTTCGGGGGTCAGATAATTCTGGAATACACCCGGAACAGCCCGGTCTACTACTATGATGCCCGGTTGTTTTTGACGTGCATTTTTAACTATCCCCGCCATATCAACATCCTGGCTTTGCGGATTGCGCGCCCATCGGCTGTTTTCCCAAACCAGGTCCATCTCTTTCTTCACGGTTTCATCGGTCTTTTTACAAACCCAGCCGCCATCTAACCAAAGGATATCCAATTTCCCGTAATTACTCATCAGCTCATCAATCTGGTTATGGGTATAATCAACAAACTTTTGCCATTGCTCCGGATGCTTCTGAATGGAATAGTTACAATTCCTGTCCACTGCCGGGAATCTTTCCCACCAATAATAATCACTGTGCCAATCAGGTTTTGAAAAATAAGCACCTATCCAGAAGTTCTCATTTCTGAAGGCTGAGAATACTTCTTTGGCTATATTGCTCCTTTTATTGACCGAAAACGGGGTCTTCGAATCAGTTATTTTATAATCAGTCAATTGGGTATCGAACATACAAAACCCGTCATGGTGCTTGGTAGTGAATACCAGATATTTCATTCCTGCATTCTTTGCAGCAGCAGCCCACTTTTCCGGGTTAAACTTCACAGGATTAAAAGTCGTTTGTAACTGCTCATACTTTTTAACATAATCATTATAATTTTCGGCAAACTCTTTCTTTCGCCCGCCGGTAGCCCAGCTCAAGTCCTCCGGACAAATACTCCAACTCTCCACCACACCCCATTGACTATAAGGCCCCCAATGCATCAGTAATCCGAATTTCAAATCTTTCCAGTCTTCCAGCCGTTGCTGAATAGCAGGATCAGGGTCCTGAACATAGGTGTTTTCCTGCGCTAATGCATGGATGCTCAATAGCACAAGTATAATACCAAAACACAAATTTTTATTCATACGATTATTTAAAGTCTTAAATTCAAGTCACTCATGCAACAAAAATACCGAAAAGAGGCCAAATAAAAGTTTTTACTTTGCCTCCTAAATCGCCAAAAATAAGTTGCAATAAAACACATAACCTTAGAACAAAGATACATCATTCAGGTATTATCAATACCAGGCAAAAGCCAAAAAGATATAGCGTCATAAATCACCAAAGACAAATCTGTCGTTAGCCGTGAACTAAACCGTTATACACCAGCATCAGGTCATTATGTTACTCTACTGTCTCATGTAACAGCCCTGAAGTGAAAGCAGACAAAACCCAAGATAAAGCGATTTACTGACCAGGTAAAAACTTATTTAGTTACCTGGTTAAGAGAGAATCTTTCACCGGAATCAATAAGAGGAAGAGCCAATAATCATGCACAGCACACCAAAAAGAAGCTGCCATTTTGAGACATTATAAATAATTCTTACAACAGATATTTGCATTTTATATAAAAGAATACATTGTTGTCCGGTAAAAACCTGCACAAAGAATTTACATAATGCAACCTTATGATTATGAGCAACAATTGAATTATATTCAGCAACCTCATGAAAGTAAGCCTCCTTTAGAACAGAGCCAATTGTTCCTCATTGATGAATGTTTTGTGCCAATCTTTATTTTTATGGCGTTTTCATTGTCTCCAAGAAAATATTTTAAGGGGAAGTTCTGTTTTAATTGCTTGTCATAAAACAACAACTCTATTTGCCACCGAAGCTTATAAATTGCGGCGATCAAGTCAGCCCGCATTTCAAATAGATTGGTCAGAAACTCAAATACCCGCTTAAACTCTCGGTCATAAAACTTTACTCTTCTGAGCTTTGGTTTACTAAGTAAAACATGGTCATGGGTAGTTGCAGGGGTGAACCATAGCGAATAACCGCTTTTTTAATAATTGCAGAGTCAATTAATGAAATCAGCTGTCCGAAAACCGATGAACCGAAAAAATGTGTACTTTTATCCATGTAGTCTTAAGTTGTGGTGACCCAAAACTACAAAAATGAGTTGGGTTGTGCTTCATGTACTTCCTAACTCATTACTTTTACCGGACAACAGTGTTTCTTATTTTAATTTCTGATAAATACCCTCTAAGAGTTTCAATTTCTTCTGGTTCCTTTTCTTGTTTATAACTTTCTGCCAATTCAGGAAATGATTTAATTAGGTCCAGCATCATAGTTTTGGATAGATATTGCATTTGCCCGGTCTTTAAATTCAAAACATAGTAAAATCGCTTCAGAGCCAAGTCTCCACCAGCTAACCCTCCTGCAATCGGGCCTCCTATCATTCCAGCTATTGCCATTTCTTGTCTTTGTTCTTGA
>JBAYXY010000079.1:0-2804 GCA_041673285.1 Minisyncoccota bacterium | reverse complement strand
GGGAATCAGGATCTGAGTTAATAAAGCGTTCGCTCATCTTGCCAAATAGCTTCTTCCTCAACCAGGTAAGTTCGTACTCTAATTTGGAGATATGGGATTCCAGCTTGGTGACATCTGTTTCCAGTGTGGTGACATTTGTCTCTAGGCTAGTAATGTTGGATTCCAAACTCGTAATATTGGACTCTAGACTCGTAACATTGGACTCTAGATTGGTGATATTGGATTCAAGCTTTACAACCTCTGACTCAAGATTGGATACAACCTCTTCTTTTGCAGCAAGCTGACTGCGAAGAGACTCTATCTCTGCTGCCATCTTTGCTATATCCTGCTGGGTGTATCCGGAAGCCATAAAACGCTGTAATTATCTGATACAAAGATAGTAACAATGTTTTAGATAACCAAATAATTACCAACATTTTAGGCTAAAAATTTACTCTTTTTAATCGTCTTAATCTTGTCGCCGGGTCATCCATAACACCCTCAACCATCATCACCAGGTCAAGCCAGTTCATTTTGACTGATCCCTGTTCCTGATCTCTTGAAGGAAGGCGAAAACGACCCTCTTCAAGCATTTTTGAGTAGATAACAAGACCTCCGGGCTCCATATGAAGTAGTTTGATTCTGTTACGGGCCTTGTTAACGAAGATAAAGACATCTCCGTTGCGTACATTGAGTCCCATATTGTTTGTCACAAGGCCGCTCAGGGTGTGATAACTCTTGCGCATATCTGTGGGCTCACTGTAGAGAAGGTAACGCATGCTGTCATTAAGACTAAACATTGCGGCGGCCTCCGGTTGAAGCGATAATGGTACTTAGCATGAGTGAGTCCATGATACCCCGTATACGGAACTCTGCTCCCGAAGGGGTACGAAGCTCGATCTCAATCTCACCCTGGCCTATTAATGGCTGTTTTACACTTTTGCCTCGTTTTGAAGGCTTGATTAGGCTGCCCGAATGAAGATCAATGGGTAGAAACTGACCATCAGAGACAACTGCAGACTCTTTTAGCTCTCTTGATCTGCGCTTCCAGTAGTAATACTTGTGATGGCTAACTCCTCTGCTTTGAAGAAAGGACCGGATGTCAGTGGCAGATGATAAAAAATCCTGTTCCAGTTGTTCGTACTCCTCTAGTGTCATGGCGTTTAATTTTAAAACAAAATTAAAGAGGCCAAACTAGGGTTACAATATGGGTTTTATCGGATGCTTACAATTAATTCATCATTTAAAATATAAATTAGAAAAAGTATAATATTGCAATTTTGGTAGGAAGCTTTCGCAAAGAATCGTACAATTTTAAACCAGCCAAAGCGATAATAGCCTTGGCACCGGAAACGCTGTCTCTTAAAATAGTAAGTATCGGAGGATTACCAATGTTTAATGAAGACCTTAAATCGACACCACCGAAAGAATGAAAATTATTTAGGGAGCAAATCATTGCGGCCGATGGCATTCTTTCTTTTTACACCTGAATACAAACGTTCGGTACCGGCTGTTTTGAAAAATGCTATTGATGTTGGTTCGCGTCTTTATGGACATAATTCGTGGGATGGAAAACCCGGAGTCGTTGTAAGTGTTTCTATCGGAAATTTAAGTGGTTTTGGCGCTAATCACCATTTACGCCAGTCACTGGTTTTTGTTAATGTCCCAACTATGGCTCAGCCGGAAGCCTACATTGGAAGTGCTGCAAATTTATTCGACAACCATGGAACTCTGACTAATGAATCAACAAAAGAGTTCTTGAAAAAATTTCTGTTGGCTTTTGAAAAATGGGTTGAGGTCAATGCAAATCATGAGTAAAAAATCATAGATTATTTATATCTGTACTGGAAAAGCTACGATATATATTTGGACAATCGGATCTTGATTATTATTTTTTTAATATCCTTAGGGCATTAAAAATAGCAATCAGGGCAACGCCAATATCACCAAACACAGCCTCCCACATGGTTGCAACACCAAATACACCAAGCACAATGAAAATTAATTTTACACCCATGGCAAAATAAATATTCTGCCAAACAATGTTTCTCGTTATTTTCGCAACATCAATGGCTATGGCAACTTTTGATGGTGAATCTGTCATCAGCACCACATCGGCTGTTTCAATTGCCGCATCGGATCCAAGTGCTCCCATGGCTATTCCTATATCCGCACGGGCAATCACCGGAGCATCATTTATTCCATCGCCCACAAAGGCAACTTTGCCGCCTTTACTTTTTTCGATTAATTGTTCAATATGCTTTACTTTATCTTCCGGCAACAGTTCGGAATAATAGTTGTCGATACCTAATTTTTTTGCAAAGGCTTGTGCAGCAAATTGATTGTCGCCAGTAAGCATTACTGTTTGAATATTCTTTGCTTTTAGATTTTTAATTGCTTGAATTGCATCATCTTTCAAGCTGTCGGAAATGATGATATAGCCAGCATAAACATGATCAATAGTCACATGCACTACTGTTCCATCCACCTGACAAACCGAATGCTCGATGTTTTCTTTGTGTAGTAACTTATCATTGCCAGCAAGTATTGTTTTACCGCTAACGATTGCTTTAATGCCATGTCCTGAAATTTCTTCAGTTTTTGTAATTTTGGCAATATTAATTTCGCCTTGATACGCAACTGTTATGGATTGTGCTACCGGGTGGTTTGAATTGGCTTCGGCATAAGCGGCATATTCTAAAATTTCTTCTTTTGAAAAACCGTTGGACGTTACCACCTCCGAAACTTTAAATTCTCCTTTTGTAAGTGTTCCTGTTTTAACAAAAACTACGGTAGTTACCTGTGTCAGTGCATCCAAAAAATTA
>JBAYXY010000078.1:0-2815 GCA_041673285.1 Minisyncoccota bacterium | reverse complement strand
CCTTCGGCGGAGTTGCGTTGTTTTAGCACACTGATTGACCATAATGACATTTTTCGTCAAAATTTAGTCGGAGTAACTTGCACATTATTAACCAACAATGTAAATGAGTGAGGGCACTGCTCTCACTCATTTGTGCTATGATATGAACATCAGAGATTTAGCAAAACAATTTTAGGTTGTATTTCCGGCCGAATGGTTTTGCCGACCGCAGGGGTAATTAACCGCGGCGTAGCCGCACCTAATTTTTTTGCCTCTTCGCACAACGATTGTGTAAACTTCTTTTTATCAACAATATGCTTAAAACTCGTAAACTTTAAGTCTGCGAGTTCTTAGCATGTATCAGTAAATGTGTTCTTTAGATTTCGTTCAAATAATTCGACTAACAGTTAAGTGCAATATAATGTGCAAATTACAACTTATTGTGGCAGCACTGCTGCCACAATAAGTTGTAACTCCAACACTATCAAGATGTTGTAAATAAGTAGTTTCTGGCTAGAAACTCTTATCCGAAGTAATATCGCTTGTCTCCGTCTGCGAGTTGCAAAATCACTGCACACTCACATTACATTCCCAACTAATTGATGAGGGCGATTCGGCCGGAACGGAACGCAGTGGAGCGAGGACGCACAAGCCCGAAACAATTAGTTGGGAGTGATTAAATGACAGTGATAAAACGCAACTCGCAGCCGGCGATTCTGAATAAAAAAAGCTGCCTTCTAAAAAGCAGCTTTTTTTCAGTGTGTAAAAAGAGAAAATTACTTTTGAATTTTCTTGTATCTGTTAAGGAATTTGTCAACACGACCGGCTGTGTCTACAAGTTTCATCTTGCCGGTATAGAATGGATGGGAAGTGTTAGATATCTCGACTTTTATAACGGGATACTCTACTCCTTCATGCACAATAGTTTCTCTTGTATTAGCACATGAGCGTGTAATAAAGATGTGCTCATTTGACATATCCTTGAAAGCTACAAGACGGTAGGTTTCGGGATGGATTCCTTTTTTCATTACTATTTAATTTTAATATTATGGGGCTGCAAAAATACAAATATTTATCTTATAACCAAAATTATTCTCGCCCACCGGCAAATTTTGCAAGTAGCTTAAGAATTTCAAGATAAAGCCATATAAGAGTTACCATAAGAGCAAATGCACCATACCATTCCATATATTTAGGTGCGCCCTGCTGTGATGCCTTCTCAATGAAATTAAAATCGAGCAAAAGGCTGAATGCAGCAACTCCAATAATAACAAGACTTATTCCGATGCTTAGTGGCCCGCTGTTATGAAGCATAACCAAATTTACGCCAAACATGGATAGAATGATATTAACAAAATAGTAAAGGGCTATGGCTCCAACTGCTGTTGTAATTATTCTGATAAATTTGTCGTTGACTTTGATAAGACCTGTCCTGTACACAACCAACATTGCAAATGCAGTAAGTATTGTGAGGAGTGTGGCATTCATTACAATGCCCGGAGCAGACTCGGCAAAAGCCTGATTAAACATTGCGGATATTGCTCCCAAAAACAACCCTTCCAGAACTGCGTATACAGGTGCAAGATATTGAGCAAGATTTGGTTTAAAACTAATAATAATTGCCACAATAAACCCGCCTATCGCTCCGCCCCACATCCATGGAGTTACAGAAGCCGGATTAATTGCTTCATAAAAAACCTTCCAGGTATATGCAGCACCTGCAAGAACCATAAATATCAGGACGATTGATTTAAAAGCTGTCCCTTTCACTGTCATCACTTCGGTACTCTCTTCCGAGTGTGCCTTATTGAATACTTTTTCACTTAAAACCGGATTTGCCATTTTACTTTTTAATAACTTTTAAATTTTTATTTACATCTGAATAGCTGATCTTCATAGAGCATTACCCTTCGTGCCTTTCTAATCCACTTTTGCTCTTCCTTCTTCATCTCCTCCTTTATGGTTTCCCACTCTTCATTACCATACAGATAATTAATAAGAAGAGGATCACCAAGCAAAAGTTCTATAGCTGTCTTGTCGTTACCGGCTTCGTATTTTCCTGGCCGGAAGGCAAACTCTTTGCAGTTATCAGCAGTGAACCGCATGATTCGCAAATTATGTGCCAATGAATGATATTGTGTGCCCGGTATTGGATGCAGATGAAACCCGAAGCAACTTTCTCCGGCAAATTTATGAAACTGAGGAATGAATCTGTGCCATCTAATATAGACCGAAGGGTCGTAAATAGGATGGGAGGTGTCGTTCCAGTTCTCGTATCCGTGTGAAGAGTTGTAGCTTATAAGTGACTCCATGAAAGGAGCCCCGAAAACTTCAAAAGGGCGGGTAGTACCTCTGCCTTCGCTAACATTTGTTCCTTCCCACAGACACTGTCCTGTGTAAAAATGGCAGGTAAAAAGTCCGGGAATATTTGGAGATGGCGGAATGCTCCATGGAAGCATCTCTCTTGAAATAGTCTCAGATGCATAGGAGATAATGTGGAGAGGAAATTTGGCATTGAGTTCATTATAAAAAAGGTTCGCAACCTCGCCTATTGTAAGCCCGTGACGATGCAAAAGCCCTTCAATTCCAATAAAAGAAGTGTATTCCTCTCTGAGCATTGTTCCTTCTACCTGGCGGCCCATTGGATTTGTCCTGTCTATTAGATAGACGGGCAAATTAATTCCTTCGTTTTTCAGGATTTTAAAGATGTTGAATATTGTAGTGTTGAAGGTGTAATATCGTGCACCTACATCCTGAAGCTCAATAATGAGAGCATCAATATCCTTCAATTGCCCGATATGCGCACTTAAAGAACTCTCGTCGGAGCCGTAAAGTG
>JBAYXY010000077.1:0-2831 GCA_041673285.1 Minisyncoccota bacterium | reverse complement strand
ATAAGGCCTGCTCCTTTTTGTCCTGTTAAGCCTTCTGTTTTTGAATTGTCAGCATTTCCAATCCAAACAGCAGCTAAAAAGTCTGGAGTGTATCCAACAATTAAACTATCTTTGAAATCAATGGAGGTTCCTGTTTTAAGTGCATAATTGTTTTGGGGAAGATTTAGATTGCTGACAAGTCCAAACTGATCTGCTCCTGTTTTTCTGTCATTTAATATTTTATTAATTAATTGAACATATCTTTTATCTGTTATTTGTTTTGAAAAATTATTATTATCTGAAAGTTCTATTTTTAGATTTTTAAGTTCTCCATAATTAGGAAAGATTGTAAAAATGTGAGCAAGGTTGATTAAGTTCATTTCAAGAGAACCCATAGCAATGCCAAGGCCATAAGATTCTATGTTTTGAATGGTTTTTTGATTTAAGCCATTTGTAAAGAACTCATTAAAAGTGTCTAAGCCTACGAATTCTAATGTTTTTAAGGCACCAATGTTTATGCTATTACTTAATGCAAAGTGGGCAGTGATTTCTCCATTATATTCATAATTATAATTCTTAGGATAAAAGAAAGAGGAAGAAGCTAAATTATATTTATATTCCTTATCATCAATTAAAGTATAAGGTCGCATTCCTTTTTCAAAAGCCTTTAAATAAATAAAGGGCTTGATGGTGGATGCAATTTGTCTTTCTTTTTCAAGCATATTTATTTGATACCCATCCTCTAAAGATGTTTGATCAGGAGTTCCAATTAAGGAAATGATTTCATTTTCAGGAAAAGTGATCACAATAGCGGCAGCATTTTTTGCTTGTTTTGTTCCGAGGTTTTCAATTTTTTCTTTAATAGTTTTTCTTAAAAGTTCATTTAATTTAAAATCAATGGTGAGAGCTTCCGAATAGTTTTTTAATTCTAAAGGAATGATAGTTGATTTTTTAAATTCATTTAAATTTATCTTTACATGATTACTTTTTAGAAAATAGTTTTCATTAAAGTCTATGTTTAATTTATTTGCAATGAGTTTGCTTTTTTGAATGTTCTCATTTTCTTTTGGATTGTAATAATTGGGCAAATTGATGGATGAGACTAATTGAAGTGTTTCTTCTTTGGTTAAATTTTCAGGAGAGGAATTGAAATAAGCTAAGCTTGCTGTCTTAAGCCCTTGAATTCTGTTTCCGAAATAGATGGAGTTTGCATACATTAAGAGAATGTCATCTTTCTTATTAAATAGCTCTAAAGAAAGGGAATAGTATAATTCTTTGATTTTGTTTTTAAGGGTTCTTTTGTTTTCATTTCCTAAAAGAATTTTAGCCAGTTGTTCTCCGATGGTACTTGCACCAGTTCTGTTTCCTATTCCGATTTTTGCGAGAATGTTTTTCCCGATGCTGACTAGATTAAATCCAATGTGAGAATAAAAATATTGGTCTTCTTTTTGAAGGATTAAGTTTTTAAATTCAGTAGGAATTTCCTTTGCATAAATTGCATAAAAGTCTTTATTGTTTTCTTTGGTAGCAATAAGATTGTTTTCTCTATCAAAAATTTGAACAGAAGCATTTGCTTGATAAATTTCTTGAAGTTCATTATTTGCTTTTCCTGAAAAGAGAAGGAGGGTTAAGAATGTTAAAAAAAGAAGTTTTCTAAGCATATTTTAATTATAGCAAGAATGTGAAAGAAAGTTTAGTTAAATTCATATTAATAATTAGAACATTTAAAATTAAATTGAGAATTAAAAAACAGCGGGGTTGGCCCGCTGTTTTCCTATTTTATTTTTATTTGAATCTTTTGTTTATCTTCTTTTTCTTCTTCTTTTTCCATTTTAATTTTTAACATTCCTTTTTCATAAGTTGCTTCTACATTTTCTGTTTTAACAGGAACTGGAAGTGAAATAACTCTTTCAAAAAAGCCTCTTTTGATTTCTCTTCTCATATAGCTTTCTTCTTTTTTTTCGGTGGTTCCTTTAATTTTTAGTAAGTTGTTTTTAACAGTAATTTCAGTTTTATCTGGGTCTAATTCTGGCAAAGTGAACTCTGCAATAATATTATTATTCTTTTCGTAGAGATCCATATCTGGTTCTCCTAACTCTTCAAAGTCAACAAAAGGATTCCAAGGTGGAAGTGCCATAATCTTAAAATTTTTTAAATTTAATAATGCGACCTTTATTCCTTGATTCCATCTAAATTAATATCGTAAAGTATTTTGTGTGCAATAAGATTGTAATTAATAATGTCATTTTCATTCATCCAAAGCTTGATTTCTCTTTCAGCTTCTTCTGCTTTATCTGAGCAGTGGATTAAATTTCTAACAGCTCTTTCATCAATGTTTGAAAGTTCGTAGGAATCAAGAGTATAATCTCCTCTAATAGTTCCTACATCAGAAGTTAAAGGTTCTGTTCCTCCGACTAATTTTTTAACGATTTTAACAGCGCTATTTCCTTCTAAAACCATAAAGACTACAGGGGAGCAGGTCATGTATTTTACAAGAGATCTGATAATATCCTTTCCGTACTCAATGGCAGGTTTAGTAATAGGTAAATTGTTTTCTTTTCTACTTTTAATGGTAATTTGTCCTTTTTCTTCAAACCACTCGTCATCTTTTTTGTAATGTTCCCAGCATTTTTCTTCGTCTGCATAAGCAAATTTTAAAGCCTTAATTTTAAGTCCTGTTCTTTCGAATCGATGAATAATATCTCCTACAAGAGATCTTTGTACGCCATCAGGTTTAATAATGACAAATGTTTGTTCTTTTTTTATGGTCATATTTTTTGTTTTATTTATCTTAAATAATTAATAGCATAGTTTGTAAATTCATTCCAGATTGGGCCTGCGGTTGATGATCC
>JBAYXY010000076.1:0-2835 GCA_041673285.1 Minisyncoccota bacterium | reverse complement strand
TTTTGTCTGATTTTTTAAATAAAAGAGGCGTTGATGTTGTTACTAAAAAATATCCAGAATATGGATTCCCAATAGGGGACTTAATAAATAACTGGTTATATAGTAAAGAATATGATTTTAATCCAGAAACGCAAGCCTTACTTTATTTTGCTGACTTTATAAAAGATAAAGAAGCGTTGGAAAATTATCTAAAAAGTGGTAAAATCGTGTTATCAGATAGATATTTTACAGCAACAATAGTTTATCAAAAAATAAAAGGAATTTCTCTTGAAAAGATGCTTCAATTGGCTAGACTTTTTGATTTAAAAAAGCCAGATCTAACTATATACATTAGAATATCTCCGGAGACATCTTTTAAAAGAAAAATGAAACAAAAGGGAATTGAAGATATGGATAGGCACGAAAAAGATAAAACATTTTTAAACTCTTTGTACGAGAATTACGAGAAAATGTCTAAAGAAAACATTTTTTGCAACTGGGTTACCATTGATGGAGAAAGATCAATACAAGAAGTTTCAGATGATTTAATAAAAATAGTAAATCAATTAATATGAAAATAAATCAATATATTGATCACACAAATATTAAGAAAGAATCTAAAAAAGAAGACATTATTAAAACTTGCGAGGAAGCTAAAGAGTTTCATTTTAGAGGAGTGTGTGTTAGGCCTAAATGGGTAAAACTGGTAAGTAAAGAATTATCTGGAACAGAAATAAAAACAGTTGTTTTGATTGATGACCCTTTAGGAGATAGTTCTCACGAAGAAAGATTAGAAATGGTAAAAAAAGCTATTAGCGATGGAGCAGATGATATAGATATAGTAGTTAATATTCCTGATGTAATTCATGAAAGATGGTCCAAAGTAGAAAAAGAACTAAAAGAAATATGCAAATTAAAAGATACGAAGGTTATTATAGGGAGTGGATTTTTAACTGATGCTGAAATTGCTAAAACATCTCAAATTGTTAAAAAAGCTGGTGCTATTTGCGTAAAAACAGCAACAGAAAAAGATCCTTTGGAAAACAGGGAGTTGAAAGAAAAAGGCAATCATCTAAAGATTATGAGAGAAAATGCTCCTGGTTTATTAATTAAAGCGTCTGGAAACATTAAAACCTTAAAAGATATTAAGCTAATGATAAAATATGGAGCGGATATTGTCGGTTCTTCAAGCGGGGCTCTAATAATGAAAGAATTAAATAAATAATATGTTAAAACCAACAATCGGATTAGAAATACATTTTGAATCAAAAACTCTTTCCAAGATGTTTTGTTCTTGTCCTAATGATCCAGAAGAAAAAAAGCCAAACACAAATGTTTGCCCTGTTTGTTTAGCTCACCCGGGAGCATTGCCTGTTATAAATAAAGAAGCTATTGAAAAAATAATTTTAGCGGGACTTGCCTTAAACTGTGAAATAAAAAATTATTCTAAGTTTGATAGAAAAAGTTATTTTTATCCTGATCTACCAAAAGGTTATCAAATATCACAATTTGATTTTCCTATATGTAAAAACGGATATTTAGATATTTCCTTAAGTGATGGGACCAAAAAAAGAATAAGAATAAATAGAATCCATATGGAAGAAGATACGGGAAGACTTAACCATGACAAAAAAGGATCTAGTTTAGTTGATTTTAATCGCTCAGGGGTTCCATTAATGGAGCTTGTTACTGAGCCAGATATTAATTCAGCCGAAGAAGCAAAGAAGTTTGCTCAAGAATTACAATTAATTTTAAGATATGCTGACATTTCTAATGCTGATATGGAAAAAGGTCAAATGAGGTGTGAGGTTAATATCTCTTTAAGTGAAACAGAAAAATTAGGGACTAAAGTTGAGATAAAAAATCTTAATTCTTTTAAAGCGGTAGAAAAATCAATTGAATATGAAACAAAAAGACAAAAAGGTTTAATTGAAAAAGGTGTCCCTATAAAACAAGAAACAAGAGGTTGGCACGATGACAAACAAATTACAATGGAACAAAGAAGTAAAGAAGATGCTTTTGAATATAGATACTTTCCTGAACCAGATTTGCCTCCTTTAAATATTTCAGAAGAAGAAATAGAGAAGATAAGATTAAGACTGGTAGAGTTGCCAGAACAAAAAAGAAAAAGATTTAAGAATGAATATGATTTAGATGATAAAAGTATAGAATTCTATATAAAAGAGCCTCAGCTTGCTAACTATTTTGAGAAAATTGTTTCCGAACTAGAATGTTGGAAAAAGGATAAAAATTGTAAAAATGATCATTTTGACTCAGTTAAAGTTTGTTCCAATTATATAGTAACAGACCTTCAATCAATTATTAAAAACGATCCTCTTTCTGATTTGTCAGAAATAGAAAAGAAAATTACGGCAGAAAATTTTGCAGAACTTATATCAATGATTGAAAAGGGGGAAATTTCAAGTAATATTGCCAAGACTCTTCTTTCGGAAATGTATAAAAATCAAGGAGATCCATCTCATATTTTACAAGAAAAAGGATTAACTCAAATAAACGATGATTCAGAAATAGAAAAGATCATAAGCGAAGTTTTGTCTCAAAATTCTAAAGCGGTTGAAGATTATAAAAATGGAAAAAGTAATAGTTTTTCATTTTTAATCGGACAGATTATGGCAAAATCAAAAGGCAAGATTGATCCTCAACTAGCGAGCGATATTCTAAAAAAAATAATCTAAGTTTTAAAAGGGCATTAAGTTGCCCTTTTTTTGTTATTGTTTTTTTGATATAATTTTAAAGTAATAAATAAAAAAATTATGTTTGAATTCATTTTTTTAAATAACGAAATATCCTTATATATAAAATCAATTGTTGCCTTTTTTTTAATTTTTATTTCCT
>JBAYXY010000075.1:0-2858 GCA_041673285.1 Minisyncoccota bacterium | reverse complement strand
CAAAGGGAGAATTATTTAAAAACTTTAAGCACGTACCTCAAGAAATGCTCACATTTACAACTTTCGTTTCATGCCATTTATTGGATTAGAAAATACTACAAGTCTTTTTTTAATTTATCTAAAGCTATTTTTCTCATTGAGAAAATATACTTTTCTTTTGAGTTCATTTCAGCAAAAGTTTTGTCTTTTCCATTTGGAATAAAAATCTTGTCCCAACCAAAACCGTTTTCTCCTTTTGGTTTTAGTGCAATTTTTCCTTTGATTTTACTCTCAAATTGCTTAAGCTCTTTTCCATTAAAGTAAGTAATGCAGATTTCAGCAGTGGCATTTCTATTTTCTTTTAAGAGATTACAGATTTCAAGGTAGGTTAATCTTTCTTCAAACCATTTGATTAAAGCTCCTGGAAGGCCGTTTAGTGCTTCAAAAAAAAGACCAGTGTCTTCTACAATAACGGGCTTTTTTACAATATTAAAGGCTTTTCTGGCTTTGTCTTCAGAAACTTTTTTAATATCAATTTCTTGAATTTCTTCAAGATCTAGACCCATATGATCAAGCTTGAAACCTAAGATTTCTTGAAACTCTTTGACTTTGTTTTTGTTTCCTGTGATGAAAAGCATGTTTTTAGTAGCAACCGATTGCGGTACGTGTTGCGTAACATATGGCAGAACTTCCTTGACCATTACGACTAGGGTAGCAACACGGAATATCAGAATACGTAGTTGGGGTACTACCAGAGCCAAAAATACAATAACATTCCTGATTACTCCAGTTCTTTGAAGCAGTTGTGCATATGTAATTCTTCTCGGTTGAGCAATATTTTGCATCCGCAGCAGAAAAGTTCTTGTACTGATTCCATCCTGATGGACAAGAAGAAGATTCAAATCTACATTGTTTTAATGAGACGTCGGTATCAACAATTGTTCCGTTTAAGGCTGTACATTCGTCCCAAGTATGGGCTCCGTTAACAAGTGTCTGGGCTCCTGTAACAATTGCTTCTACTAAAGCTATTTGTTCGTCGACGTAACTTTTTGTGGCAACTGTATTCGGTGAATCACTTTCTTGAGTGGTGTCTTGTATGGTGATTTTTCCTGAGAACGCACTCTCATAAGAGGGGTTGACATAATATCTGTCATCGTCATAGTCATAGATTGCCTCAACATAGAGCCTTGCTGGTTTTATTTGATGTTCTGGGCTCGTATTCAAAGGAACATTATAAGAGCTTGGCATTGATGTTGGTTCTGTCCAACTGTATACAATAAAAGCTAAGGCAATGAAGAGCATTGCTGATAGCGAAAAGATAAGTGTTTTTTGTTTGTTCATATGGTTATTATTTTAATTAATTATTTTATGTAAATTATAGCATAAGATAAAAAAGATTACAAAAAAAGCCCTTTTGGGCTTTATTCCTTACTCTTCTTCTTTTTCAAACCCTGTTCCTATGGGGACGAGCTTTCCTAAAATGACATTTTCCTTTAATCCTCTTAATTCATCTACATCACCTTTTAAGGAAGAATCAATTAAAATTCTTGAAGTTTCTTGAAACGAGGCTGCTGATAAAAAGCTATCAGTGCTTAAAGCTACTCTTGAAACTCCTAAAAGTAGTTTTTCTGCTTTTACTTGTTTTTTCTTTTCTTTTTTAAGTTCTTCGTTAACTTCTGCTAATTTAGATTCTGAAACAACTTCTTCTTCAAATAAGAGGCTTTCACCTGGATCTTTTACTTTAAACTTAGAAAACATTTGTTTGATAATGATTTCAACGTGTTTGTCATGAATAGAAACTCCTTGAGAAACATAAACCTCTTGAATTTCTTTTAAGATATATCTTTTTACAATATCTTCGCCTTTGTATTTGTAAAGTTTTTTAAGATCTAAGGATCCATTAGTTAATGCTTGTCCCTTATGAACAAGGTCTCCTTTTTTAACAAGAAGTTCAATGTTTGTAGGAACCTTATAACTGACGATTTCATCTTTTTCTGCCTTAATTTCAATAACGCCATCTTTAATAGATAAAACCTTTCCATCAACTTTGGAGATTTCGGCTTCTCCTTTGGGTGTTCTGTTTTCAAAGATTTCCTCAACCCTTGGAAGACCTCTTGTAATATCTGCTTCTGAAGCTACTCCTCCTGCGTGAAATGTTCTCATTGTTAATTGTGTTCCTGGCTCTCCAATGGCTTGGGCCGCAACCACTCCAACAGCCTCCCCTAATTCAACAAGTCCTCCCCATCCTAAATCTTGACCATAGCATTTTCTGCAAATTCCGTTTTTAGTTTTACAGGTAATAGGGGAAGCAACTCTTACTTCTTGAATAGAGTCTGCTTCTTTAATTTTAATGGCAGATTGCTTGTTAATGAGTTCTCCTTTTTTGACAAGAGTTTCTTTGCCGTCTTTAATAGTTTCTAAAGCAGTTCTTCCAAAGATTTTTAAGACAAAGTCTTGGTTAATAGAATCTGCTTCTGCTTTAGTAACAAGAATTCCTTTTTTATCTCCGCAATCATCCTCTCTTACAATAACATCGTGTGCAACATCAACGAGTCTTCTTGTTAAGTAACCTGACATAGAGGTTCTTAAAGCAGTGTCCGCAGTACCTTTTCTTGCTCCATGAGTAGATGAGAAGTATCCTAAAACGGAAAGTCCTTCTTTGTAGGAATCTTTAATAGCCAGTTCAATAATTTCACCTGCCGGATTGGCAACAAGTCCTTTCATTCCAGCCATTTGGACGGGTTGAGACCAAGAACCTCTTGAGCCTGAATCAACAATATCAAAGACAGGACCTTTAGAAATATATTTCGGAACAAGTTTTTCAATTTCAGATTTAACATTTTTCCAAATCTCAATCACTTGAGTCTTTTTCTCATCTT
>JBAYXY010000074.1:0-2867 GCA_041673285.1 Minisyncoccota bacterium | reverse complement strand
TTGTTAATAAGATGCTCATTAAAATTTTTACTAAAAATCGTTTTTCCATTTTTATCACTTAAATAAAACCAAAAGTCTGTTTCCTTAGGATAAATTGAAGCCCTTATACTTTCCATTTCTGGATTACATATTGGCCCTTTTGGAAGCCCGCTTATCTCATATGTATTATACAATATTCCCTGTTCAAAGTATAGCTCTGTACTATCAACTTCAAGTAGCATTCCACTTCTCAATCTTTTCCATAAAATGCCAGAAACTATTTCTTTGTCTTCGTATAAAATAACTTCTTTTTCAATTAAAGAAGCCATTACTATTACTTCAAAAATAGTTTTCCCTTGTTTTTCAATTTCTTCTCTTAAATCATTTGTAAGCTTTTTCTCAAAATTATCTAACGCTTGAAAAACTATCATTTCATCATTCTCAATCTCATAAGAATCAGGATAAAGGTAACCCTCCAAGCCTGCACCCATTGGTTTATCCTCTAAAAAAGAATACTTTTCTTTCAATAAAGTATCTTCTTCTAAATACAAATATTTATTTAAAAAGTTTTCCCTATCTTCTGTTAATCTACTAATATCTTTTAAAGTATACCCAGGAATAATTGTCACCACCTTAACTTGTTTTTTCCCCTGAACAAAAATATCAATGATTTCCTCGTTTGAAATATTCTCACCTAAAGAATAATTACCTGCTTTTAACTTACTGTAATTCTTGTTTCTCAAACTTTCAATTAAAAACAATATTTTACTTTTAATGTGTCCCTTATTTTTTAAATTAGCACTTACCTGAAAAACATTCTCTCCTCTTTTTATTTGAAAAGCATCATCCTCGTATTTATTAAATAAAGGAAAATCAAAAACAAATAAAAGTAAGACAAATAAAATTATAATCTTCGCTATTCTTTTCATTTCTTAAATCATAGCACATAGAAGTTCTTAACAAAACCTTTTAAATATGGTATAAAATAAGTAGTATCTTCAAGGGAGGGAAGAAATTTGTACGAAACAAAAGAAGAAAAGAAAATCAGAAAAGAATTAGAAAGATTCAAAAAAAACCCTTCAAAAACTTGTTTTAATCATCTTCAATACATTATTCAAAATATTAAAAATGAAAACTTGCTTAAATTCTTAGCAATAGAAATCACAAAAGATGATCTTTTTAACGAACTAGAACCTCTTATTGCAGACAATATCTATACCCCTGCACACATCTTAAAAGAATTAGCATTAAGCCAAAATGAAATCACCAAAGCTTACATTGCTTTTAATCCAAAAACTCCACTTGCAGTAATCAATCTTTTAGCAAAAGATGAAAATAAATTCATCTCCATTATTGCAAACAAACATAAAAGAATACCTAAAAAAAGCTTTCTCTCATACCTTTTAAACTACATTAAATGTTTATTGGGATTTTAAAAAAAGAGCATTCTCTGCTCTTCTTTTAATTTAGTAACATCCGATTTGGTCTACGATTGCGAGCCCACAAACAAAATCACAATTTCCATCAGGTATTAAATAAGAAGATCTGCCATCAAAAGCACTGGTACAAGTAGGCCTATACATGCCTCCACACCAATCACCATAAGAAGGTTCACAAAAATGATAAGGAAAAAAAGAATTACCGTTCCTGTATCTTGTCCCCATATTTACTTGACAACCCTCTCTGGCCACATTTCCCCAAGCATGAAACCCTGTGGTACAAGAACATGTTGTAGGGTCCTCGTTTCTCCCCGTTCGTGTATAAGACATTGTGTCAGGAGAAGTTGTTGACCAATTTCCATACTGAACAAAACTGCCAGGACACACCGCCGCATTTAATCTACATATCTTTTTATTATCCGACTCAACAGTAACTACTTCACCACCCCAAAGATGACATTGCGAAACCGTGTGCTCGTTCCCATATAAAAGTTCTCCAACTTTTGCACAAACTACTGAATCCGCACTTGGCTTTAAAATTTGAATTGAATCACTCGGGCATACAGGATTAGTCGTTCCCTCAATGTAAAACACATTCGCTAAAGATATTTCCTCCTCCACATCCACTAACAAATTATCCACATACTTTTTTGTAGCAAAATCACTATTCCCTATAGGATCCGCTCCTGTAATCGTTCCTGCAACTTTACTATTTCCAGACAAATTAAGATAATACAACATTTGAGTATCGTCTGTATCCCTAAACACAGTTGCCCCTATTTCCCCATTCTTATACTGCCTTTCTGTTCCAGTATTTATAGGCGGATTATAAACACTTGGCATCTCGCCTGGCTCATCCCAGCTGTAAACAACAAAAGACAAAACTAAAAACAAAACGCCTGCAATTAAAAAAACTATATTTTTTTGTTTCATACTTTTTTTAAAATTATTTTTAATATTTAAAGTATAGCATACTTTTTTATTCTTTCCTAACTTTCGGAGTCACCCAAAACCCCATATACTTCTTAAAAAGTAAATGTGCTTGTGCATGCAAAGCAGGTAAGGCTGAAAAAAAGATCATCACAAAGGGAATCAATGCCCATTCCAGTATCATAAACAAATACTTTGCCTTAGATTGTTTTTGTTTCGGCATTAAAAGCATGCTCACGTATATAGAGCCGGTTAAACCAAGCATTGCAATTGTCATTATGGTACTTGTAATTTTAGGAAGATTGTGTGCCATTAAAGTGTTTGTAAAGTTTTCCCCACCTAAAATTATTGGAAGCCATCCTAAAAGAAAAATCAATATAGGAGATACTGCCCAAGTCAAATGTCCCTCTATTAAATTAATTCCCATTTGTATTTTTTTTCTTAAAGGAACTGTTTTTGTTTTCAAAGAAGCAAACAAAAAAAATGGCACCTCTGAAACACCATAAGCCCATCTCTTCT
>JBAYXY010000073.1:0-2896 GCA_041673285.1 Minisyncoccota bacterium | reverse complement strand
ATATCTCTCTTTGCAGTGTACTTGTAAATAAGAATATTTACGACAGAAAGGAGAAACATAAACAGGCTGGCATTACTCTGCCGGTTAAGTTTTTTAATTCCGGTATAAAGCGGCTTTCCAATGACAACCTCATACAGCATACCGCTGAAAGTTTTATACAGGGGACGTTTAAAATCGGGAATCAATTCGGTAACAGGAAGCTCACCCGAGAATTTATCGAGCCAGAATTTTTTATGGACCAAAGAACCTGAATCATTCAGTATGTCCGAATGGCTCTTAACATAATCCTTATATTGAATTTTTAAAGGGGATAATGGGTTTGAGCCCCCCTTACAAAATGAATTGTATAACTGGGTCAGTTCCGAAATCATTACTCCTATGGACCATCCATCGCTGATTATGTGATGCATGTTAAAAAGCAGGAGGTGTTTTTCTTTTTCGAGCTTATATAAGCTGCAAACCATAAGCGGCCCTTTTGAAAGATCGAAACAACGGCCAGATTCCTTTTCTATTAATAATGATGTTTTTTCTTTTTTGCGGGTAAACTTGCTCAGATCTTCCTTTGAAATTTCGAAATTATAGTCACTGAGTATTTTTTGAAATGGTGTTCCGTCGGTTTCAACAAAAACAGTTCTTAATATTTCGTGGCGATTAACAATTTCTTTGAAAGCATTTTCAAGTGCTTCAATATTTAAATCCCCCTCCAGATTTATTGCAGCAGAAAGATTGTAAGCAGGAGAATGGTCCATCTTGTCAATAAACCAGAGGCGTCTCTGAGCATAAGAGGCCGGCGCCATGGTGTATTTAGCTTTATTTCCCGACAAAACTCCCAGTTGTCTTAACTCTTCCAAAGCGGACAAATCGCCACTTAACGCTTTTTGTTTTAACTCTTTTATGTTATTCTTCATCATCAAATTGCAAGGCGGATAATAGTTTTAATTCTTCATCTGATACAGGTACGATGATTTTTTCGTCTTTAATATTATTAAAAAGTGTATCTCTTTGTCCTATTATTTCTTTAACCTTCCCTGCAATATCGAGCAGAACCGGGTTATAAAAAATCTCCCTGAGCGGTATGTCCGCGTTCATTTCTTTTTGAATTCCGGATATAACCCTAACGGCATTTAAGCTATTTCCCCCTATTTCAAAAAAATTATCTTCAAGGTTTATATTTTCATTCTTGAGAACTCCCGAACAAATCTGAAGAATCATAAGCTCTATCTCATCACTGGGCTTTCTTGATATTTTTTTCTTCTGAATTCCCACAGGATCCGGTAAGAGTTTTTTGTTTGCTTTTCCATTGTTAGATAGCGGTATCTTTTCAATCTGGACAAAATATGATGGAATCATATACTTAGGCAAAAACCGGTCGAGATCTTTTTTTAATTTGGCTACGTTAATGGTTTGGTCCGATGAAAAATAAGCGGCCAGTTCACTAGATCCATTTCTGTCAAAAAGAGTAACAATGCATTCATTTATCTCTTTCAATTCACGAATACACTTTTCTACCTCTTGCAACTCAACCCTGTATCCCCGAATCTTAACCTGCTCATCCATTCTTCCCAGAAACTCAATATTTCCGTCAGGAAGAATTCTCCCCAGGTCGCCTGTTTTATATATCCTTTTATCATTTAGGGACGACACCCTGACGAATTTTTCAGCTGTTTTTCCCGGATCATTCAAATACTGCCTGGCTAAGCCTTTCCCTGCTATGCATATTTCGCCGGCGACATTAATCGGACATAAATTCAAAAATTTGTCGAGAATATAAATGCATTCGTTTAATATTGGTCTGCCAATTGGAACTATAGTATAATCCTCATTTAAGTCATCGGGATTTATCCTGAAGCTGGAAGATTCAACACAACATTCTGTAGGTCCGTAAAAGTTAGTCATGATTATTCCCCGGTTATCCGAATTATTATAAAAGTCCTTAACCAGTTTGTAAGGCAAGGCCTCAGAGCCGAGAAACAACTCTTTTAAGTCGGGTTTGCGAATTTCGCCAAAACCCTCTTCGAGCATGACAGAAAATATTGAAGGTGTTAAATCAACTACATTAATACTATTGCCTATTATATATTTTATTATTTCACGAGAGTCGAGTCTTTTCTCACTGCTTAATATATGAAGCGTGTTTCCATTACAAAGTGAAGCAAATATCTGTTTCACGGAAACATCAAATGCAAAAGAAGTAATCATCAGTTCGTTTAAGGAATGCTTATAGCGCGAATAAACATTCTGCCTCAAAGATGATATCAGATTTGAAAGAGAAACATGTTCAATCATTACCCCTTTTGGCACTCCGGTTGAACCGGATGTATAAATTACATAGGCCAAACTGTCAGCCGCAATTTCCGAAGAAGGTAAAGATTCATTTTCACTTATGCCCCCGTTTATGTCCAGATAAATCTCATTTCCTTTACTGATATTAATATCACTATCGGTCAAAACAACTCTGGCATTACTATCCTTTATTATAAAAGATATTCTGTCGGGAGGATTATCTGCTAATATCGGAAGATAAGCAGCTCCTGTTTTCATAATGGCCAATACTGACGCTGCTGAAAGAACAGGATCATTAACTACAACAGCGATAATATCATTTTTTCCCAGCGCTGCATTTTCAATAATATAGTTTGCAATTCTGTTCGATAATCTGTTTAACTCATCATATGTCACTACCCGACCTTCGTAAACAATGGCTGCTTTGTTTTTGTCTATTCCTACCTGTATTATGAACCAATCAATAACATTTGTTTCAGACATCAAATGATCACTGGTTTTGTTGAATTCAAACAGAAGTATCTCTCTTTCTTTTGCGGGAATAATATCGAGGTTTTTTATTTTTTCTTTTGGTCCGGAAATGATACTGTTGAGCAATGTTTTAAACTGATCT
>JBAYXY010000072.1:0-2899 GCA_041673285.1 Minisyncoccota bacterium | reverse complement strand
TTTAAGACTCAAGAGCCTTGTTGTAGGTTATACATTACCATCAAACATAACAAAGAAGGTTATGATACAGAAAGCCAGAATCTATTTCAGTGGTGAAAACTTACTGACATTCGACAAGTTGGCAAATACAGCAGTCGATCCCGAAACAGACTGGACATCAGTTACAGAAAATGACTCAAGGTCATTCGGGCGTAGTTATCCGTATAGTAAATCTATCTCATTCGGTATTCAAATAGATTTTTAATAATTATGAATATGAAAAAAATATATATTTTATTATTTTTTGCATTAGCCTTTAGCTCATGTGTCAATTATCTGGACAGAAAACCCCTTGACAATTTCGATGCTACTAACTTTTGGGTTAATGAAAACAATGTGCGTTTGTATGCTCAGGGCTGTTATGTACATAGGAACAGCATGACAGGTGTCAACACCACCAATCAGTCATATTTTTTCGGTTATGGTACAGGTTATACATATCCTGAATTCTTTATGTGGGCTCCTTGGTCGGACGAATTTGTGAGTTCATCCGCATGGGAAAGTACGGTAACTACAAGCCAGTCCTATCTGAATTTTGATTTCGCAATGATCAGGAGGCATAATATCATGCTTGAAGAGGTAAGTAAAATGGACATGCTTACCGACGCAGCCCGCAACCACTGGATGGGTGTTGCAAAATTCTTCAGAGCAATGGAATATAAGAGAATGTCAAAACTTTTCGGAGATTTTCCTATTTTTACAACAACTCAGGCAACAGATTCAGACTCTTTGTATAAAGACAGAGATCCTCTATACAAAGTTGCCTTACAGGTATTGGAAGACTACAAGTATGCTGCTGCCAATGTAAGACTAGATGACGGTTCATACCAGGTTAACAGGAATGTCGTTTTAGCATACATGACAAGGGATCTGCTTTATTTAGGTACTCTGATGAAATATAAAAATAAAGACGGCGATGGGGCAGTAAATGCTTGCCTTGCTGGTTGTAAATGGGCTGCTGAACAGTTGATGACTTCTGGAAAATATGCTGTTACAGATGACTATCGTGCTGTGTTTGCTTCAGAGGACCTCACAAGTAATAAAGACGTTATTTTCTCAAGGTCATATGCAGATGGTAAGGCTACTCATTGTACAGTATCCTATTCAAACGGATATGAGTCACAAAGTCCTTCAGCTTCACAGAAGATGATCAATTCATATTTATGTTCAGATGGTTTTCCTATAGGCCAGTCTCCTCAATACAATTATGCAAGTGATAATGGTGTAAGACTTTATGTCAATCAGGTAAAAAACAGAGATCCAAGATTGCTTGCAGCATATCGCGATACAGCAGTTGTAAAAGGTTGGGCACCAGGAGCAGCAACAGCAACCGGTATTTCTGCCTGGAAGTTTCTTCCTTACGCAGCAAATGACGTAGAGAATAAGTATTTTGGGTCAATGAACACAACGGCCTGTCCTCTTATCAGATACTCAGAGGTTTTGTTGAACTATGCTGAGGCATGTTATGAGACAGGTGCTTTTACTCAGACCATTGCTGATGCTACCATCAATCAACTGCGAAACCGTTCAATAAAGGTTAATAATCAGGGTGCGGCTCAAACCAAATTGCCTAAAATGGTTATTGCAGGTAACGATGTAACTGTAAATGGCGTAGCTATAAATGACCCTGCCAGAGATCCAAGTGTGCCATCAATTCTCTGGGAAATCCGCAGAGAAAGACAGGTGGAATTGGTAATGGAAGGTTTCAGAAGAGACGATTTGCAAAGATGGTCTAAGTTTTCATATCTGAAAACCCAACAGACAGATGTTAATCATCCTACAGAATTGGCTTATGGTGCAATATTTAATTATAAAGATCTGCCAGCAGCAACTAAAAAAAGTATCAGATCAAGCAACAGCAAACTTTTCTCTTTCAATGCTGATTCGTCACTTGTAGCCGTATACAACCTGTATAGTCCTACTTATTGGAGAGGCTGGGATGACAATAGCGTTGTATATACAAGATGTTATTTTAATTCTGTTCCTACAAATACCATCAAGTTCTATTCAGATAATGGAAAGACTTTGACTCAAAATCCCGGGTGGACAAATTAATTAATAAATCATATTTTGAAAGAGTTCGGTATTGCACCGGACTCTTTCTTTTTAGCCGCAGCCCGATCAGTTCGTAAACTTAAGGTTAAAAAAGCCGATGGAACTATCGTTACATATACTGGCACTAACGGCGCAGATATGGTAGGATATTATATTCCGGAAAACATATCAAACAGAGATGCTTTTACCGACAGAGTTTATCTGGCTCCAATAGTGAACAATCAAATCAGCGAGTATAAAGATAAGGGTTACACGCTTACACAGACTCCTTTATGGAATTAATATCAATTTGATATATTCTGTATAACTAATGCAGAGCACCTGATAAGCTATTTATCAGGTGCTCTTTTTTTGCCCTTTATTAAGTGAATTGTATTATTTGTTACAGATGTCGTCAAAAATGGATTTTTTTATTAAAAATACTCAAGTAAAATGGTATAATTATTATAATAATAACTAAATTTACACGATATTAAAACATGAATATATGTTGATGTTTCAAAGGCTTTTAGGCCTTTTTTCATAAAAAAAGTATTATTTATTAACCCAAAAATTTCAATTCATGTATGTTTCACAAAAAGTAACCGGTAAGTTTAAATTACTTATCCTTCCGGTGTTAGCCCTTTTCCTGATTTCGGGAACTCTCATGGCTCAGAACATAAGAGTGACTGGTAAGGTTATTGACAAGACAGGACAACCGCTTATGGGTGTTTCTGTGTTAATAGAGGGAACTAGAACAGGAGTCGCTACAGAGCTGGATGGAACTTTCTCAATGGAGGTGCCGGCTAATACAGTGCTGCAGTTC
>JBAYXY010000071.1:0-2903 GCA_041673285.1 Minisyncoccota bacterium | reverse complement strand
CAACGATTCACCGAGCAAAGTTTACGCGACCAGAAACAACCGAAGATTACAAAAGAAAACATAATAAAAGCAGCAAAACTAATGAAATAGCACACTCCGCACTCCGTTTGCAATAAATAAATAGCAAAAAATCAGAAAAAGACTAACGTTAAATCGTTGGTCTTTTTCAGTTTATACATACCACTCCGCACTCCGCACTCACTCCGCACGGAGTGTTTAATCTCCATTTACCCCTCAAAACACATGTAATTTTGTGTCAAACAATGCTCGAAAAAGAGGCTCTCGGGCATTGTTGGAGCCTCAAATTTTTAATGCATAAAAAATTTGAATCATGCAAGAAAACATTTTGCAAAACGAAATTTCATTTAACGATATGCCAAAAGCATTGGCTTATCTTATCAGCAAGGTTGATCGATTGGAAACCTTACTAAGTGTATCAAAGTTGGAGCAGCCCGATTCCGACAAGTGGTTTAACGTACAAGAGTTGTGCGAATTTTTGCCCGACAAGCCTGCCCGGCAGACTGTCTATGGCTGGATTGGCCAGAAACTTATTCCTTATCACAAAAAAGGAAAAAAACTTCAATTCTTGAAAAGTGAAATTGATGCTTGGCTGCTTGGCGATAAACGCCAATCAGTTGCAGAGCTTCAAGCAGAAGCAGCAGAGTTTGTAGCTAAAAAAGGGAGGATTGTAAGATGAACGACAACAAGCAACCCCGCCGATTAGACGAAATTCTGGAAGAACTTCGTTGCTGCCCCGAAAGCATTTTATTTCAATACGAGCAGCAAAGACAACAAACACATGTATGTCCAAACAATTGTAAAATTTTGGAAGCATTGAATTCTATTGAATCCAAGCTAACAAACACCCAATCTTCATGCGAAGATTTGAGCAAAGAATGGGTTGACAATCAAGATGTAATGCAATTGCTTCACATTAGCCCCAGAACCTTGCAAACACTGCGTACAAATGGCACATTGCCATTCTCCCGCATTGGGAACAAGCTCTATTATCGCACTGAAGACATTCAGCGAATTTTGAAGGATAACTACACTATGTTCAAATGTCGTGAAAGTGAGCGCAAAGCCGAACTTGTTCGGACTTTGCCGAGCGAATCCGACATTCACGCAAGTAAAATCCGTAGTTATGGAAGCGATAAATAAACAGCAAATTTTGAGTAAGACAAATTATGGCTTACTGATCTATTCGCATATTTTACAGGAATACTATCCTAATCAAACAGTCCTCTCCCTTTCGGGGAGGACTTGTAAACCAACTGAAAACCCATTCAATGAAAATAAGTTGACATTGAACGTTTTCATTGAGAAGGAGAATGTTTTGGGGAATGCGTTGGATAATGAGTTTTCGTGCCAACGAGAACAAAACTCAAACTCGTTTGGTGTTTTGTCGAGTGCCGCCGAAAATGCGCGTAGCGAATTTGCACGGCATACGGATAGCGAGAACGCTATCCCTGCCGGTGATGCATTCGACTTCGCCGAACTGCATTATAAGCTCAGGGATAATGAATTATTGCAAAAACTCAACAATGAATTACACCTACACATTGGCGAAAAAATGAATTTCTATTCGCGCAATAATATTGCTTCTAATAGTCCCAAAAGTCCTATTAGTCCTAAAGTTGAAGAAAAAAAGGAAGTGTCATTTTCTTTCTACAAATCACCAATCAAAAACACAGTGCCACATAAATCTGCAACCTTGTTGCAAATTTACAATGCAATCACAGGAGATTTCTATAAAGAGCGTACAGACAAACTTCGTTCAATCAATGACCCAAAGCAAGCACGACAATTCAAAGCAACGAACTTTGACTACTGTACTTTTTCAGGAACTTTCAGTTCCCGAAACGACAAAAACCTCATGCAACATTCGGGTTTATTGGCGGTCGATTTCGACCACCTGCCAAACCTAAATGAAGTACGTCAATTATTGCTTGCCGACGAATATTTCGATACGCAATTACTTTTTGTAAGTCCTTCAGGTGACGGATTGAAATGGATCATTCCAATTGACACTTCGCAAATCCCACATGGTGAATACTTCGCCGCAGTGGCAAACTACATTCTTCAAACCTACGGCATAGAAGTCGACAAATCAGGGCGGGATGTTTCTCGGGCTTGTTTCCTGGCACACGACCCAAATGCATTTATAAACCCTTTAATACTCAACGATCATGATTAATTATATAAAAGTAAAAAAATACACACTAACACCCAATGCAGTAGAATTAGGACTTGTTGTGTCTGAAATGCTTGTCGAAAGAAAGTTTAGAATTACAATTGGCGATATTGTTTTAATTGACCATTTCAGCACTTCAAACAATCAATACAATCCGTCCTTGGTTACAGCTTTTTGGGCTGCCTGTTTAGTTGAATTGCATGATTTCATACATGGTGAGAAAAATGGCAAAATTGACTGGCACACCAAAGAAACAGTCAAGCTAAAAAGTAGCTTTTCAATTCTTTCATTGATTATTAAACTCTATCTAATTTACATTTTAATCTTCTGAAATCATGAGCAAGAAAACATTTAATCCAGCAGACTGGACAGAAACCAATAAAACAGAATCCAAAGCAACCGCAAACAATAAACCTGTTCAATCAACTAATCCAATACCTCCCCTTGGGGGAGGTTCGGAGGGGTCAGATATCGAAACAATTACCCAAAGAATTGAATCTTCCTCAGTTGATATAGCTCCAAACTACGCCGATTGGCGCGACCTTGGCTTTGCGCTTGCCGACGAACTTGGTGAATCTGGCAGAGCCTACTATCACCGACTAAGTAGGTTCTATCAGGATTATAATTCAACAGAAGCCGACAAACAATTTGATGCATGTTTGAAAGCACACGGAAACGGTGTTTCCATTAAAACATTCTACCACCTTGC
>JBAYXY010000070.1:0-2915 GCA_041673285.1 Minisyncoccota bacterium | reverse complement strand
GTGCTAGTCCCCAAATAGAAGGCTATAAAAATAGCAAGGGGATATTAGTTAAATTTGAAAAATCTGGTAAAGCTGTTCTTTGTTCTGATTGTCGCGATTTTTTAAATAATCATGATTATTTAAATATTGACTATACGAAATCTGAATTAGAGAATTTTTTTTCAGAAAATAAAAGGGTTTTGTTTGCATATTCTGGCGGACTGGACAGCACTGCTGTTTTGTTTAATTTAGCTAAAGAGTGTTTTTTGAGGGGTATTGATTTGAGATTATTTACAGTTGATACTGGCTTTAAAGGGTCAAAAACATTGGAAAACGTTAATGGTGTTGTTGATTTTTTAGGACTCAAATCTAATCACTTTTGGGTTGATTGGTCAAAAAGAATAAACAAAGATCAGAGAATATTAGATTCCTTTTCTTCTCCTCAAAAAACAACTGATGCTTATAAGGCTTGTTGGGAAAGGGGAGAATTGCCTTGTGGTAAAATATGCAATTCTATTATGGAAGGTGCTTACAGTGAAATAATGAAATCTTTGGGTTATGATGTTTTGTTTACTGGTGGAGATACACCAAAGATTAATAGCTCTGGAAAATATTCCATATTTTGGAAAGATGGTAATATTTTGACTGTTAGGGGTGGTTATGCTTTTAATCTTTCCAAAAGTGAGAATGATCAACTTATTAAAGAGAAAAAAATTCCTTGGACTAACCCTGGTTGTGGTGGTTATGACACTGATTGTCTTATTCCTGGATCTTTTTTTTCAAAACAATTTGGTCATAGTCCAAAAACCGACATTGAAACACTCTATGGTAAATATCCTATTGTTTTTCATTATTTAACAGAGCGAGTCCGCTTTAAAATTATAAAAGTGGATAGTGCTATTAAAATGATGACTAACGTTGATATCGCCAATTCTAATTCTTACCTTGAATTACTTTCAGTAATTAACCGATTGTAGTTTTAAGATAAAGCCACTTTTAAGTGGCTTTTTTTATTTTTAACAGTTTGTTATAATATAAATATGTTTTGTGGTAGTCTATATAATCTTATTGTCCCTTGTAGAGGGTCTATAAAAAACAAAAAAAAGAAAATCTTTAAATCTAGAGACTTTTTTTATTTGAATAAAAAAAGTATTATTCGTCTAGAGCCTAACGGTGCTGTTGTTGTTCCTCCGGGAATGATGACTAATTTTATTTATTTAGATAATGATTTTAAAAAGATATTTAAAGAGGAAAAGTTTAGTCTTTTTGGTTTTTTAGAAGAAGATGTAGAAGTACTTTTAAAAAATAAAATAATTCTCAGAAAGCCTAAAAAAAAGAATGTGAAACTTAAAATGGTAGAGGTCAAGATTGATGGCTTGCCGGTTCATGCCCTGTTGGATATCACTTCTGCTTGTAACTGTAATTGTCTAACCTGCTATCATAAAGATGATCTTAATGGTTTTTATCCCAAGATAGATGATTTAAAAAAAAGAATAGATAAATTAAAACAACTTGGAGTGTTGCTTATAGAAGTTACAGGCGGAGAACCTTTTTTAAGAGATGATTTATTAGAAATATTAGAATATATCAAAAATCAAGGTTTATTGTTTTATGTTGTTACTAATGGTGAATTTTTGTGTTCAGCTGATGATTTGCTAATAAAATCACTGAAAAGTGGCAATGGACTAGCTATTAGCCTAGATGGTTTTGGCGATAAACATGATCAAATGAGACGTCGTCCAGGATTGTTCAAAAAAATAGTTAAAGGTTTGAAGGTTTGTTTGCTGAATAAAATTCCCGTAGTTCTTGTTTCTACTCTCAACAAAGAGAATGTCGATTCTGTGCCTAAAATGTTAAAGTTGGCTAAAGATAATTATTGTATTTTGCATTTAAGACCTACAATCAAAACAGGGGCAGCATTGTCTAATGATGTTCAGGAATCTTATCCAGTAAGCAAGGTTAAATTATTACTTAAAGATAAAAATGTTCGTAACGGATTTTTGGGGGAGAAAAGAAATGTTCCAGTTTCTTGTAGCTATTATGGCTGTGGTCTTAGGAGGCGTATTTCGGTTGATGTTTATGGAAGAATTTTTCCTTGCGTTATGGACAGGTCTCGTAACATAGGGTTTATTAAAAATTTTAGTCAATCTACTCTTTTTAAGTCTTTAGTGAAAGAAGTTGGTTATTTTTTAAAAAAACATAAAGATTGTAGTGTTTGTGATAAATTTATAAAAAATAAAGAAAATCCGATTTGTTCTGGTTTTTGTCGTTTTTCTAATTCTTATAAAAATAATTTAAAAAAATAATATGAGTCAAGTAACTTCTTATAAAATTTTAGCAAAATATTATGATGGTTTTGCTGGTAAAAAAAGGTATGAAGAGTGGAGGGTATTTTTAAATAGTTTAATTAAAAAATATAAAATAGAGAAAAATTTTGCGGTTGATTTGGCTTGTGGAACCGGCATTAATTCTAAAACATTAAAAGATATTGGTTTCAAAAAAGTTTTGGGAGTTGATAATTCAAGCGAAATGTTAATGGAAGCTAAAAAGAAATATAAAGACATTTCTTTTATTAGAAAAGATTTTTTAAGTTTTAGTGGAAAGGAATTTGCAAATGTTGATTTAGTTACTTGTTTTTATGATTCTTTAAATTATCTTTTAAAAGAGCCTGAACTTAAAAAAACATTTAAAAATGTTTATAATTCTTTAAAAATTGGAGGAGTATTTGTTTTTGATCTTAATACTCCAGGACATGCTAAAGGGATTTCCAGTAACAAGCCCTCTATATTTACAAATGAAAATTTATTTGTTATTATGGATAATAAAGTTAAAGGTAGATTTTGGTTTCTTAATCTTTCTATCTTGGTTAGAAAGAAAGAAAATACTTTTTCTTTATTTAAAGAGATTCACACCGAAAAGATGTATGAAGAAGAGGC
>JBAYXY010000069.1:0-2935 GCA_041673285.1 Minisyncoccota bacterium | reverse complement strand
ATTACCTAAAAAGTGCGACACAGCAAACTGAAAACCACCTTTCGAAATATTCTTTTGTCTTATTTTTCCTGCGAAGTCATATAACCCTCCGAAAATATAGGCATGAATTTGCTGCAAACTTTTCGTTGTTCCGATTTCCGCGTCTCTAATGAGATTACTTTCGAAAAACGAATAAGCTTTTTTCTTGCTCTGTCCGTCAATACTGTTGTCATTGTATGTAAACCAGTCCAAAAATTTGACGGCATTATTATTCGGAAAATGCTTGGCAAGAGAAATAACGCCATCACTGTCAAGGGTGTCAGCCAAACGTTTTTTGCCATCAGGTGCCACGAATTTGAAACCGTGAGTAGTACTCACGAGTTCATTTTGTTCTTTGATAAGTTTACGCTTTAACCAACGCCAATAGTTGTTTGCTTTTGTATAATCGTCCTGTCCATAAAGCACTGCAACAACATCGACAACATTAAACCACCATTTGTTGTTTTCTTCGTCCCAAATGGCACGAACTTCACGGTCGTCGAAAAAACGGATTGATATTTTTGTATTATCGTTCATTGCTGCTTTTTTACAAATATTTTAACGCCAGATTTATTAATGCAAAACATCTTTGAAAGAAATAGTCATAATAATTATTGTCCGTTATGCCTATTTTCCCTATTTCATGATGCCTGATGCGAAATTGATTCCCAATACTTGTTAGCTTTTTGAATTCATCATCAAACAATTCTTTACAAGCATCGTTTTTGTTAGATATTGCTCTAACTATTTTTTCAGCAGATTCCTTTTTGTCTAAATCAGAATGATATGTTTTCAAGCGTTCAAAAGCATCCCAAAGCTTTTCAACCGCAATTTGTTTGTCTGAAACATTACTACTGCTATATAGTGTGGTTGCGTGGTTAATTAAATCCTTAAGACCCTCTTCTTTAATTATTTCTTTAGTCTGAAGGTGCAACTGTCTAAATTCAAATTTCCCTCCTAACAATCTATAAACAAAGCCATTATTTTCCAATATGACATTCACTTCATAGGCAAAATTGTTATCACGATTATATTGAGCAAATAACTCTATCGCATCAAAAACAAAATACGGCTGATTGTTCATGACAAATTCTTCCAAGTCTTTTGTCTCAGTGTAACTTCCTGTAGAATCAAAAGCTTTGGGAACGTAATATTCCCTTATATTTTCAATAACTGCATCTTTGGTGCCAATTGTATAATTCCAATTTGTTTCATCTGTTCTATGCATGAGTTCATCATATCGATTGAAAAGATCAAGAATCATCCTTCTTGCTTTTTTATTTATCGAAAATTTAATGGTTTTCGTCTCTATTTCACGTTTCTTTCTAACGGAAAAAGGTATAAACCTTCCACTTGCAGATTCTTCCTGTGATATTTTTCGCCAAGAGTATACAACTCTTCCAGATATTTTTTCACTAACATATAATTCATACTCATCATTTTTTATGAGATTATTGATTTTGTCAAGATACTCTTTCCAAAAACCTTTTTCATCTCTATTCTCAGGATGAAATACTGCACACAAGAATTCTAACAGCACATTATCATTCCCATTAAATAATTCAAATCTATCATCTTTAAATACCCAGTCTGATTCCCAATCATTATTATTGATTGTATGCTGCCTAATGTCTTCTTCCGAATTTTCAAACCTTGAGTCATAACTTGGCATTTTATCCAATGGATAGAGTTTTTTCAGAAACTCAATTTCTGTTAGTCGTCCATGATACGGATAAAAACACTTTTGATCATTTAACAACCAACTATAATCAACATAACCTTCTCGGAAAAGGTCTATAATATCTCGTCTTGTAATTTCAGTGATTCTATTCATCGTTATTGGTAGTGGATTAATATTTGCCGTACCTTAATTATTTCGATAATCATAGCTACCTGGGGATAATTTGTCTATATGTAATCGCCAAACAAAGGATCATGGATTTAAGGAATTAAATGTAAGCAATTGCTTAATTGTGACTAAACTTTCCGCCAGATATATCCCAGAATTTATTGAAAAATGCAGTAAGTTTTTCAATTACCGTGTCTCGTTTCTTAGTACGGTCTCCGGTTGGAGTGAAGCGTGATACTGGTGGCAATACTTTTGAGATAGATGTACCTGTTGACTGTACAAAGCCATCACGAAAAGCATTTGTTATGAATTTGTATGTTTCGTCCTTGTCCAAATTTTCATCTGTGATAATAGTCTCTAATTCTTCCAATTTTTTTGCATCAACAAAAGAATGCCAATCGTCATCTACATTGGTTGTTGGTGTTAATGATTCAATAAATTGTTCGATTAATTCTTTTTTATTGCGCAGTTCCACGCTGGAATCAATGGCCTTACCAATGCTGATTACTATTCCCTTGTCTTTTAAATGACCTTCGTGGTATTTCTTAATTAGTGCCAGAATATAATCTATGTTGACTTCCACTTGTTTAATAAGTTCCATTTCAAAGACAATATCATCGTTCACATTTTCGTTGTCACCTTTGATTTTGTTCCGGAAATCGTTGTAAAGGTTGATATACATACTGTGGTAATCCTGTACATCCCTTTCTGTCAATATCTCGTGACCGGCAAATTCATCGAATGTAGAAATTATGTTTTTCACCTTCAGAATGGCACCATATAATTTGATAAAATCCTTTTGGTTCTGCTCGCCTATAATTTGCTCACCAACAGGGAATTTTTCTTGTAATTCGCTTACCAAATGGGCATAACCGCGAACATCTTTATCGCCATGTTTATAACCATTATAATATTCATCGTAGGTTTTCAGTAAAACAACTCCTCCTGCTTCTTTATCGCCAAACAGAGCAATACTTTCGTTGGTTGCTTTTTCCAGATTACGGAAGCAAACAATATTACCAAAGGTTTTGACTGTATTGAGAATGCGGTTTGTGCGAGTAAAGGCTT
>JBAYXY010000068.1:0-2955 GCA_041673285.1 Minisyncoccota bacterium | reverse complement strand
TTTCGTACTTAACAGAGTTGACTCTTCTATTTGTTGCCCACCTAATTTCTGTAGGAACTCCTAAAATGGCATTATCAAGATTTAAAAAGTAGAATTCTGATTCAATGTCGATGTCCCCTGTTTCAAAACTAAAATGAACACCTGCCCCTTGGCAAGAGCCATGTTCTGTTAAACAAGATTCTATTTCCCAAGAGTATTTTTCATTTTTTGTAAAATAGCTAACTCTGCTTTCGTCTAAAAAATTTGAAAGAAGTATTTTTGTCCAATCAACTCCCGCATAGATGGCTTTAGCATTAATGGGAACTTCGCCTTTGACAATTCCTTTGTGTAAAACATCTTCTAGCTCTCCTTTGGCATTAGGTATAAATTGAAAAAGTCTCATGAGCCATTTTCCTTTTTTCTCTACCTCGTTAACTTCAGAAACATCACACCAATCAAGGAAAATTGGGAATTCTACTTTTAGATTTTTATAGTTTTTTAAAGAATTCTTTTCCCAATCAAAAGGTTTGTATTTTTCTATAGGTACATTTAAAACTCTACCCTCATTGTCTAAAACAAAATCTTCTAGTGTTAAGTCTTTCCAAGCATCGTGTGCGGAATAATTGGGGCCACTCCAATCTAAATCTTCTGGGGATTTTAATTCTGGAGAATAGGAGGTTGTAAAGTTGAAACTACCGCCTTTGTTGCATTCTGTCCCGTCCTCATTACAGCAAGTTTGAATGGTGAGGTTATAGGTTTTTCCTGATTTAAGCCAACACGGATTATGATCTACTCTAAAATTATACTCAGAGGAACGATAAGTTCCTTGATCAATATATTGAGGCTGAGTTTTGAGATTTAAAAGTTTTTGAAAATAGCCTTGGCTTAATTCTTGTTTGTCTTTTAAAAAGTCTTTTGAAATGTAATCGCTGAAAGGTTTTCTAGCTTCTTTGGGAGAACTAACAAGGTTGTCGTCTACATTTAGGGTGAGGATGTAGGATTGAGGACCTCCGCTATGTTTATTTTCGTATGTTTGATTTGTGTTTAATGTGCCTGATGCAAATTGAGGTGCACTAGAACTAGGCTTTAGCCAATAAGGATCTTCATCCCAATCTATTTTAAAAGGAAGTTTGACATTACTAGAACTGCTATCGCTTGGTTCTATACAATCAGTTTTTATTGTATCGCTACAAGAGGGCGGATAATCATCTGACCCATTAATGGTTAAGTTTGGGCTTGTTGGATAGTTGGGATTGTTGTAATACCTAACATCAGAGACATTTGGAAGGCAACTGCTGTCACAAACAAAATAGAATTTATTTTTGGATGCCCAATATTTATATGAACTTGCATCTGGTCCACAAGTTCTTCCTCTTGTGTATACTTGATTTCCTCCTACACATTTTTGCCATGGCTGTGCTGTAGCAACAATGCTAATCCCCGAACAATCAGTTGAGCAAGAGGCATCTTCTCCACAACTACAAGATGTGTAACATACTTGTTTAACTATATTGCCTCCACATCCAGAAGTGCACCAATATGAAGTTGTTTCACTCCATGCAGCAAAGCAAAAATTACCCCAAAAAAAGAGGAAGAGTATCAATAAATACTTAATGGTCTTTCTCATTTTTTTTCTTCAAGATAAACAACCTTTTTGATGATTCTTCCCTTTCTTAAAACTTTTAATTCAACTTTGTCGTTGATACTGCTTTTTGATAAAAGCTCTGCTAATGTGTTTTCTTTTGTAATTAATTTGTTGTTATAGGAGATGATAATGTCGTACTCTTTTAGATCTGCCTTGTTTGCTGGTGAGAATTTAGCAATGGGATTTTCTCCGTATCTTTCCCTGACAATCAAAGCTCCATTGTCTACACTTAAATTATTCTCTTCACTTATTTTTTTGTCTAAAAGAATGTATTTAACACCTAGATAAGGTCTTTTGATTTTTCCGTGTTTTTTAATTTCTTGAAGATCTTTAATGGCACAGTTTATGGGGATGGCAAAACCAATGTTTTGTGCGTTTTCAATCATAGCAGTATTAATACCAACGGCTTCCCCTTTAATATTAATTAAAGGTCCTCCTGAATTTCCATTGTTAATAGCGGCATCAGTTTGGAATAATCCTTTTAAGTCAGTGTGAAAGTTCATGTTATCACAAGCTTTAATGCTTCTACTTAACCCTGAAATAATACCAAGAGACATGGTGTCCTCAAACTCTCCTAAGGAGTTTCCAACAGAGATAACACATTCCCCTAAGTCAATTTTATCAGAGTTTGCAAGTTTTAAATAAGGGAAGTTTTTTCCTTTAATTTTTAAGATAGCAATGTCTGTTAAAAAGTCACGAGACAAGACTTTTGCATGATACTTATGTTTGGGATCAATAATGACTGTATAGTCTGCTTCCTTATCTTTCACAACATGCGCGCAAGTAAAAACATAGCCATCTTTAGAGACAATAAAGCCTGAACCTCCGCCTACTTTTGCTTGTCCTTTGTGATTTAAGTCTAAATCGCTTTTAAGTGATAAAAAACTGGCGACATCTAGTTTTGGAATATCTTTTGAAGCAACAATGGTAATTACTGCGGGACAAACTTTTTTTGCTATTTTTTTAATGGGTGATGAGAACATTAAAAGTATTTTAACATAATTAAAACTTGGAAGCAAATTTAAGACTTGTCCAATACAAAACCGGCATGAAATAAAAACGCTTTCTAATACAAAATGAGCATGAAATGAATCATACTCATCTTGCAAAAGCGTGTAGATCAGAGCATTATTGTTGTATGATAAAAATAACAATGGACGATAAACACATCATAAGCATAGCTCAATTAAGAAAATTAAAAAAGGTCGATGACATATTTGTAAGAGCAAAATAGAAATGTCATACAGCGAGCAATTTAGAAATGTCATATTGACTTATCTTACTTTTATTCTATACCTTCTCCAAGGATGATTTTGAGGAGGTTTCCGGCT
>JBAYXY010000067.1:0-2978 GCA_041673285.1 Minisyncoccota bacterium | reverse complement strand
AAGTAAGATAAGTCAATATGACATTTCTAAATTGCTCGCTGTATGACATTTCTATTTTGCTCTTACAAATATGTCATCGACCTTTTTTAATTTTCTTAATTGAGCTATGCTTATGATGTGTTTATCATCCATTGTTATTTTTATCATACAACAATAATGCTCTGATCTACACGCTTTTGCAAGATGAGTATGATTCATTTCATGCTCATTTTGTATTAGAAAGCGTTTTTATTTCATGCCGGTTTTGTATTGGACAAGTCTCTGGGTGTCTCATCCAGTGGCTACACGATGTTGCTAGGCATCGTGCTTAACTTTTTTCGCAATTTTTAGGGAATAAAAATTGCTTTGTTCTTCAGATGTGTGTCTGAACTGATGAGTCCAAAAGGACGAAAACAAAATCACACATCCTTGGTATCATACGAATCTGTGCGAGAGGTGACAAAATGCTCAAAGTGTGTTAAAAGTTATGTATGTCGCGTTGGCAAAACCCCTTTCGGGTCTGGTGGCCTGATGCTCCTGTTTTTTTGCTGGGGCTCAGCCTATTGCTTCTATTTCTGAGCCTTATCCTAACAGGGCTCAGCCTAATAGGGTTGCTCAGCCCGTTGCTTCTCTTCCTGAGCTTTCTCCCAATCCTGATAGGGCTCTTTCTAATACTTGTCTTCTTATTACTAATCTTAATAAGAGAGACTCTATAAATTTATCCTTTTAGCAATTTTGAGGGTATCTAAAATTGCTTTGTTCTTCAGATGTGTATCTGAACTGATGAGTCCAAAAGGACGAAAACAAAAAGATTGACTTTATTTCCTCTTTAGACTATTATTATTTTAATGATAGCAAATCTCATCACTAAAATAATAGTGGGTATAGTCTCAACAGGACTAGCTGAATATTTTATAAGTGGAGTTACTACTGATGGAAGTTTTAAAACTATTTTGCTTGTGGGACTGATCATAGGCTTGTTATTGTTTTTTATAAGACCAATACTTAAACTAATGACACTGCCAATTAGAATAATCACGCTTAATCTTTTTACGATTGTGATTATAATGGCATTAATCTTTATAACAGATGTTTTTATTCCTGATACTAGATTTCAAGTAAATGGACTAATTAACTTATTATACTTTTCTTTAATTGTAGTAGGAGTGGAAATAATGACATCTTTTTTAAAAAAATGAATCAAACATTATTAATTGCACAAGGAATAGTTTCAATAGTAATCATTGTTCTCATTCTTCTTCAGCAAAGAGGAACAGCAGCAGGTGCTGTTTTTGGTGGTGGCGGAGAAGTTTACTCTACAAGAAGAGGAGCGCAAAAGAAAATACTAATTGTTACAATTATTCTTGTTGCTGTATTTATTGCTTTATCTCTTGCCAATTTAACAAATTAAGATGCCTTCCTTTAATCAATGGGTACAATCATTTAAAACCTTTTCTATAATTGAAAAAACTCTTTTTCTTGTTTTTTTGATTTGCTTTGTATCCTCTTTAATATTTTTAATAAATGGTTTTTATAATAAAAATACGGCTTTAGTTCCTGCTTATGGAGGAACTTTAATTGAGGGTGTTTTAGGCCAGCCAAAACATATTAATCCGATATATAGTATTACATCTGATGTTGACAAAGATATTGTTCAGCTTGTTTTTTCAGGACTCCTGAAATATGGAAGCGATGGAAAAATTGAAAATGATTTGATTGAAGACTATAGTTTTTCAGGCGATTTTAAATATATTGATTTTAAAATTAGAGAGGATGTTTTATGGCATAATAAGAAACGTTTAACGATTGATGATGTAATATTTACATTTAACACTATACAAGATGCTGATTATTTAAGCCCTTTAAGAACAAATTTTATTGGGGTCTCTTTGGAAAAAATATCAGATTTTGAGGCAAGGTTTAAATTAACAGACCCTTATCCTGGGTTTTTAGAAAACTTGGTTTCTTTTAAAGTGATTCCTGAACATATTTTTAAAAATGTGCCTTCTCAAAACTTTGTTTCTAGCAACGATCCAATCATTGGCTCTGGACCTTACAAGGTTTACAAAGTAAAGGAAAACATGATTCAATTAAAAGCAAATGAAAATTATTATAATGGAAAGCCTTTTATAAAGGAGATTATATTTAAGTTTTATGCAAATGAAAAAGAGCTTGAAAATGCACTTTTGAAAAAACAAGTTGACAATGCGCATTTATCTGCTAGTATAGATTACAATCATATTTCATATACAACACCTAGCTATTTTGGATTGTTTTTTAACACTAAAAATGAAATCTTAGAAAATAGAGAGATTAGACAAGCTTTGAGTTTAGCAATGAATAGAGAAGGGATTTTGAATGATTCTGCTTATCAGGCTTTAAGCTCCCCTATTCTTTCTCATTTTTATAACTTAGAAGAAACTGATTCAGAATATGATCTTGAAAAAAGTGTGCAGATTTTAGAAAACAATGATTTTGAGTTAGATGAAGATAATTTACGAGTTCAAAGAATTGAGAAGATAAATAATGCTAATATTAATCAAGATCTTGAAGTGGGAAGCTCTGGAAGACAAGTGCAAATGCTTCAAGAGTGTTTGGCTAACTTTTACGAAGACCAGAGAGTAACATCATATTTTGGAAATGAAACAAAAGAAAATGTGATTAGATTTCAAGAGGATTTTAAAGAGGAGATCTTAACTCCTGCGGGTTTAAATAAAGGGACTGGGAAAGTTGGATTATCAACAAGATCAAAACTAAATGATGTTTGTTTTAAAGGAGAGAGCACTTTAAATAGCTTAGAGTTTAATTTAAGAACAACGAATTACATTGTTTTTAAAGAAATAGCGGAAAATATTAAAAATCAATTTGCAGAAATTGGAGTAAAAATAAATGTAGAGATATATGATAATAGTCAGATAAAACAGATAATAAGGGAAAGAGATTATGATATGATTCTTTTTGGAGAAAAGCTAACAGCAATGCCAAATCTTTTGCCATAT
>JBAYXY010000066.1:0-3029 GCA_041673285.1 Minisyncoccota bacterium | reverse complement strand
AAGTCCACATAAGGGTCAACTGCTTTTACATCGATATACTTATATCCGCCGGTAGCGATTTTCTTGTCTGTAACATATCCGGCATAAGTAAGCAGGTAGCCTGTTCCGAGTGTTTCCCGCAGTTGTTTCATTAGCAGGACATGGTTTTGCACATCAACTGCGGCATCAAATGCATCTGCTCCCCAGCTCATTCCCGGAAACTCCCAATCCATATCGATACCGTCAATACCCCATTTTATTAAAAATGCTTTGCAGTCGTTCGCGAATGCTTTTCTGGATTCATCGGATTTGGACAAGGCAGAAAAACCGCCACCCTGTATGTTATCGGCAATAGAAACTGAATTAACGAAAGAGATAGATATTTTCAGATTCGGGTACTGGCTCTTCAGATTGACAATTTGTTGAAACCGGAATTCGCTGCCCTGGAGCTTAAATCCTTTATATTCGCCATTCACCATATAAATTTCGGCAAATGCGTAGTTAAAATGCGTAAAAAAAGTAGGATCAGGAATTGCAGTTCCATAACTGGTTACATACGCAAGGGCGACCCTTCCTTCAACTCTTGTTGCAGGCGTGTATTTTGGAGGTTCAACGGGTTTTTCATTTGGAATTGGATCTTTTTCGCAACCGGCAATAATTATTATTGCCAGTAAGGCCGCAAGGATACTTTTTTTCACAGTTTAGTTTTTGTTTAATGAACAAAAATAAAGAATTAATTATTCCTATTTTTGTATGAGAGTTATTTAATCTCAAATTTTTATACCAAAATGAAGAAATTATTATTATCCGCAGTTTTACTTCTCTCTGTTTTTGTACTGAGAGCACATCAAAAAGATGAAGGCAATGTTGTAAAAGTCGGGGATATGGTTCCGGACTTTAAGGTTCAGATGTTTGACGGCAAAGAGATTGATATCGCCAAATTGAAAGGAAAGGTAGTATTAGTCAACTTTTGGGCTACATGGTGCCCATCCTGCATTCAGGAGCTTGCAGTGGTGCAGAAAGAAATAATAGACAAGTTCAAGGATAAAGAGTTTGTTTTCCTTCCCATTTCACGAGAGGACCCATACGAAAAGATAGCTGCCTTCAGAAAAGACAAAGAACATAACTTTCCGATGGGAATGGACCCCAACAGAAAAATTTATTCAAAGTTTGCAACCGTTACCATACCTCGTAACTATGTAATTAACAAGGATGGAAAGATTGTGTACATGGAGAAAGGCTATACAAAGGAGCTTTTAAATGAGATGGTTAAGGAAATTGAACAACTCCTGCAATAAGCTGTCAATCTTTGCAGAACTTTTTAAACCTGCTTATGATTTATTAGCGTTTTAATATATGGCTTATTTCCTTGATAATCCCGAAGCAAAACGGTATATTTGTAAACCCTGCTGGACTTGTGACGAAGAAATCTATATTTTTTGTTCAAAGTATAAATAGCCGATTTAAATATGAAAAGACAGATATCTCTAGTTCTTCTAATTTTATTTTTGATATCGGGGGAAATATTCTCGCAATCGCCAGAAAATAAATCCATTAACTATTGGTGGCTGCAGAGTTCTAAAATTGATACAATTAAAGGCTTGCGAATTCATGCAAGCGGTCAATATAGTTTTTCCAAAAAGAAAGGAGTTATTAGTGGAACCACACATGCCGGCAATATTCTTTTTGTGGCGAGAAAGGGTTCTGTTACAAATTTTTCAGTTTATGGCGTTGACAAAATAGATCTTACATTAAAAAGCATTGCTGACATTAATTACAAAACAACTTCGCATTTTTTAACAGATTATTTAAACCTGGACTTTTCAAAATTTTTATTTGCAGAGGCGGGATTTATCTGGGAGAGAGATGATATGCTGTTGCTTCAAAACAGATATACAGGATATTCTGGATTGGGGGTTAATATATTATTATTTAAGCGATTGAAACTAAAATCACTGGCTGCTGCCGGATGGATTAATCAGACTTATACTATTCCTGTTGATAATCTTGATGTTATCAAAGGGCCTAACATGGCTTTTTATACTATGAATAATTTTGCTTATTTAATCTCGCCTTCTGTATCATTGTCGGGATATGTGTTTTATTATACGAATATCAAAGAAAGCGGGAGGTTCAGATATGGTTATAAACTTAATCTGACAGTAGGAATTATCAAACATATTAATCTTGTAGCCGGATACAGTCATAAATACGACAAGGAGCTGGACAGGCTTGGACTAACGGCTATAAATACTAGTATGAACATTGGTGTTGAAGTAAGTTTATAATTTAGGTGGATGGCTGACGAAGAACTATTTCCGGTAACATTGCCCCAACAGGTTTTTTATTACGATTATTTATTACATCGCAATGAAAGCAAGTATAATATGGGGGGGCATATGATGCTTAATGGTGAATTGGATATCGATTTATTCCGGAAAGCATATAATTATGCAACTCAAAAGTACGATTCTCTCAGGCAAAGATTTGTTGTGAAGGATGGCGAGCTTTTTCAGTATTTTTTGTCCGAATTTCAACCCAATGTAGAATATTACGATTTCAGGAACAGAAATAGTCCCCTTGAAGATGCTAATAAGTTTATTTTGGTAGAGAATGCACGCCCATTTCCTTTTGAAAATTCAAATCTCTGCCGGGAAATTATCTTGCAAACCGGGGATAAACAATTTATCTGGTTTGCCAGATTTCATCATTTTTCGAACGACGGATATGGCCATTCTATTATAAATAAGACAGTTTCGGATATTTACAACAGTTTGCTTACAGATAATGTTTTTCCTGAGATTCAGCCGTTTTCGTATGTTGATTTTCTGGAAGACGATTTAAGATACAGAAATTCGGAAGAGTTTAAGAATTCTTCCGAATACTGGCAAAAAAAACTGACACCATTGCCGGAACCGCTTGATTTTACCTCTAAAAAGCATGGTATTAAAAATTTTTCACTTCACAACGAGAGAGTGACGCTTAATCTGCACCGGATGTGTTATGCCTCCATGTTGAAAATAGGAGAGGAAGAGGGTGTTTCGCCTTTT
>JBAYXY010000065.1:0-3031 GCA_041673285.1 Minisyncoccota bacterium | reverse complement strand
GAAATACATATAAATCATACTATATTCCTGCTGGAGTGACCCGAACTGCACCAACCAACTTGAGCAACTATCTTAGCCATGCAATTCTTTACGTCAAAGGTAATCTTAACTTATCTTCTGCAAGCCTTAGTCTTAATAAGTCCACAATTGTAATACTTGATGGAGGGTCGGTTTCAGTAAAAGGGTTAAGCACAGGAGAGTTTCAAGCAACTATTCCAATTGTATATTTGCAACAAAACGCCAGCTTAACCTCTGCCTCAACAGTTGAATTCAACGGCGGGATAACAATTGTCAACAAAGGGTCCATGTATGTCAATGGGGATATAAAAATGAATGTTGCAAGCACTTTTTATAACGAAGGCAGTATCGCTGTAACCAAAAGCAACAGTGGCCTTTTAATTACAAATAATTCCACCCTTTATAATAACGGCGACATTAATACTAATGTATATAACCTGACATCAAATGCTTCTACCGTAAACGATGTTTCCGGAAAAATTACAGCAGAGTCATTCTATCAAACAAATGGAACTGTTTTAGACAACTTCAATGAATTAGTTATAACAAAAAAGCTCAAGGCAGAGGGTGGTGGAACATTGAATAACCACTGCAATATTGCGGCAAACGGAACTGAATTTCAAAGTGCGGCAGTCAATCTATATGAAGGCTCGCTATGGGAGACTCAGACGTCTTTGATAAATAACGCTACAATTAATATGAACAGCGGAAGTATGTATCTTACCGGAAACATTACTGAAGCATATAAGATGAATTTACTATCTTCGTCAAATATATATTCTGTATTCAAATGCACAGGAACTGTTCCTGATTTGAGATGGGCATCCTCGCAGGTAAAAGGGAAAATTGAGTTTGTACATACAAATCTTGTAGCCGGCTCTTCTGGAACTAACGGGAGTCTTTTGTATGAAGCACTTTTTAATAATAATGGTTCAATTTTATCTAAAGTTCAAACTAAAAATATTCTCGCATCTTCTTGCAATGATGCTGCAGGCCAAATAGAAGATCCTACTCCGGTTATCATTGACAATGACGGGGATGGTGTTGCAGCAGAATTTGATGCGGATGATAATGATTCAAATGTTGCGTTTGTATCTTATTTTCCTACTGAAACAACATGGGGGACATTTGCTTTTGAAGACTTATGGCCTAAGAAAGGTGACTACGACTTAAACGACTTAGTTTTAGGTTTTAAAATAACATATTTTACAAATTCTTCGAATAAGGTCACGAAGATGAAATTTGAATACAATATAAAGGCGTCTGGAAGCATTATGGATCTTTCGGCTGCTTTCCAATTAGACAAAATTAATGCTTCAAACATATCATCAATATCTCGGGAGGCTCTTAGTGGGACAGCACCATTTACTATAAGCTCAAATGGCACAGAAATTGGTGTTTCTCTTGCAGTTATTCCTTTGTTCAATAAAGTAACAGACATAGTCACAGAAGACTTTGGCCAATTCCTAAATACTTTGCCAAACAACCACATTATGACTACCAATAAATCTATTGTAATAAATTTTACTATTCCTGTTGAATTTGGGGATTTATCTATAGATGACAACCTAAATTTCTTTATAGTAGCAAACCCAAAAGGCTCAACTTTAAGAGGAAAAGAGATTCATCTTTCCTCGTTCTTTCCTACAACTAAAGTTGATCCATCATTATTTATTGGAGTTAATCTGTATCCTACAGACAAGTACAAATACATTGATGGTATGATGTGGGGTATAATGCTACCTACTTCATTCGATTATCCGCGTGAATATAAATCTATTGAAACCACATATCTGCATTTTAGAGAGTGGGCTTTATCAGGTGATTCTCAATTCAAGGATTGGTATATTAATACTACTGATGGCTACAGAGATACAACAAATATCTATACATATTAGCTGGAGTATATCATCCATTTAATTACCAAATAACAAAGAGGGCTGATTAAGACAGCCCTCTTTGTTATAGAAATTAAGAATCAAGGGTTACATCTTAGCTTCCTTTATCAAATATTTTGCAAGTTCCTTTCCTCCTTTGGCAAATGATTCCTGCACCCTAAAGCCCACATCATAGTCGTTCCCTCCAAAATTGTTGGCAGAGGCATCCTTTATTACAATAGTTGCTATTTCCTTTCCGTCTGACTTGTTAACAAATATACAGGTAAAATCAATAGATGCACTTCTTCTTGCAACGCCAACATTGAATCCGGGTTCAATAAAATCTACATTTATTTTCATAAGGATTTCCCCGTCGCCTAAAATTGCGCTTAATCCGCTGTCTTTAAGATACTTAGAAAACAATTCTATAAATTTTGGCTCAAACCGCTCCTCCCGGTCGGACAGCCACGCTTTATGCCACTCATCCCCCCATCCGGATTTCTTTGAATTGTAGGCTTCAATCTTTCCCTTTACATACTTTTCTTCTGTCATTTTCCCTACTTTCATATTTTCGTAGGTGAAAGAGACCCCAATTGTTTTAGCTTCCCTAAGAGAATTAAGGGTACCCGAAGTTTTCTTAATACTCTGACCAAAAGCACCAATTCCGACAAATAAAATCAGTGCCAACATTAAAATCTTTTTCATAATAATAACTGTTTTAGGTTAATATAAAATAAATAAGCCTGCAAATGAGTGCAGGCTTATAAATATAAATCTATAATTAAAGTTTAAATATCTTTTCCAGAGACGAAGCCCAGTAGTTTCTTAGTCCAAACCCGCCTGCCTTTCCGGAAACCCTTTCGCTGAAAACAATTTTCTTGGTTTTTACGTTGAAACATATTACTATAAAATTTCCTATTCCAGCCTCCTTGTCTAAAAGTTCTGCCACATAAAGCACACCATAGCCTATGTCTTTGCCTGTATTAAAAGACTTAACGAGAGCAACAACAGCGGCATCATCAATTTTAAATGTTTTGCTGTAGGTTGGCATTCCGGCTTCGTTCATAACGCGTGCCCTGTAAATCGCTTCGTCTATGCTTACATTGTCAAATGTAGTAAACTGTATTTTCTTAAGC
>JBAYXY010000064.1:0-3054 GCA_041673285.1 Minisyncoccota bacterium | reverse complement strand
AAGTGTAAAGGATTGTGTGTGTGTGTGTGTGTGTGTGTGTGTGTGTGGTATTATAGGGGTTTGTTGTAGATTTCATGTTTTTTTAATTTAATTAATTATCTTCTTAATTATACCAATGTTTTTAAAAAATGCAACACACATTGACTTATCCCCAAATTATAATAGAATAGAGTTATGGCAGGACATAGTCACTGGAGTACAATCAAACGAAAAAAAGGCGTTGAAGATGCTAAAAAAAGCAAGCTTTTTTCTAAACTAGCAAAAGAAATTGAAGTCACTGCAAAAGAAAAAGGTGCGGACTTAGAATTCAACCCAAGTCTAAGAATGGTTGTCGAAAGAGCAAAATCTGCAAACATGCCCTCTCCTAGTATTGAAAAAGCCATCAAAAAAGGAACAGGAGAACTTAAAGGAACTGAACTTGAAGAATTCTTAATTGAAGCCTATGGTCCAAGCAATATTGCTATTTTAATTGAAGGCATTACTGATAATATGAACCGAACCATCAATGAATTAAAACAAATCGTTTCAAAGAATGGAGGGAAAGTAGTTGAGCAAGGAGCCATTAGATGGATGTTTGAAAAAAAAGGCATTATCTTACTTAAAAAAATTAGTAGCGACATGGAACTTGATTTAATAAGTGCAGGAGCAGAAGACATTAAAGAAGAAGAGGATCTCCTTATCGTAGAAACTAAAGTTGAAAACCTAGAAAAAACAAGAAAAAACATTGAAGCCATGGACTATAAAATTGAAGAAGCCTCACTTGCATGGATTCCTCATGAAAAAATAGAAGGAGACAAAACGGCCAATTACAAACTATTTGAAGCTCTTGATGAGTCAGAAGACGTTAAAGAGCTTTATTATAATCTAAATGATTAAATGAAAATATTAGGTTTAGACCCAGGAACTGCAACCACAGGATTTGGCCTTATTAAAGCAAATCAAGACACTTTAAACTGTATCCGCTATGGTGTTATAAAAACAGACTCTAAAACAAAACTTGAAAATAGGCTCATGATCATCTATTCTGAACTAGAAGACATTTTAAAAGAATACAAACCAGAAGCCATTGCCATAGAAAAAATCTTTTTCTTCAAAAATCCAAAAACCATTATCCCTGTTAGTGAAGCTCGAGGAATCATGCTTTTAGCCGCTGCAAAATACAATATTCCCATCTATGAATTTACTCCCCTTCAAGTTAAAATGGCCGTCACAGGATATGGAAGAGCAGAAAAAAAACAAGTCCAAGAAATGGTTAAAAACCTTTTAAACCTTGAAAAATTACCAAAACCAAATGATGCTGCAGACGCACTTGCCATTGCCATCTCACATTCTTATACATTATGAAAATTAAACTTTTTTTTAAACTTATTCTTTCCCTTATTCTCGTTTTAGTCTTTTTAGGCTTTCTTTTTCTTTTCTATGTTATTAAAGACTTTCCAAGACCAGAAGTGTTTAGTGAGATTAATATAAATCAAAATACAAATATTTACGATAGAACTGGAACCATTCTTTTATCAAGCATCTTTGGAGAGGAAAAAAGAAAATACGTTTCTTTAGAAGACATCCCTGAAAATCTAAAACGCGCCATCATTGCAACAGAAGACGCCAAATTCTATAATCACATTGGTATTGATTTTTTAGGAATATTAAGAGCCTTTAAAACAAACATTAAAACAATGTCACTCTCCCAAGGAGCTTCAACTTTGCACCAACAATTAATAAGGTCCGCGTTCTTATCAAAAGAAAAAAAAGCAGATCGAAAAATCAAAGAAATCATTTTAGCACTTGAACTAGATAGAAGATATGATAAAGACCAAGTACTTGAATGGTATATCAATCAAGTTCCTTTTGGAATTAATATTTATGGAGCAGAAGAAGCTGCAAATACATACTTTCAAAAACCATTAAAAGAAATTACTCTTGAAGAAGCAGGAGTTTTAGCAGCCATTATTCAACTTCCCTCTTACTACTCCCCCTATGGAACCCACTTAGAAGAACTTTTGGGAAGAAAAGATTATGTCTTAAAAAGAATGAAAGAAGAAGGATACATCACTGAAGAAGAAGAACAACTAGCAAAAGAAAAAGAAATTGTCTTTAATCAAAAACCACAAACAAAAGCCCCCCACTTTGTAACCCATGTTAAAAAACAATTAGAAGAACTTTATGGAAGTGACTTTCTAGAAAAAAAAGGACTTAAAATCTATACCTCCCTAGACTTTACTCTTCAAGAAAAAGCAGAAGAAATTGTAAAAAGAAAAGTCTCTGAAACTGCAAAAATATATAACACCCACAACTCTGCTTTAATTGCTATTAACCCTAATACAGGAGAAATCCTAGCCATGGTAGGCTCTGCTGACCCTTATGGAGAACCTTATCCAGAAGGATGCGACCCCTCAAGAACTTGTAAATTTGTACCCTCCTTTAATGTTGCCACACAAGGATTAAGACAACCTGGTTCTGCCTTTAAACCTTTTTCTTATGCAGAAGCCTTTGAAAAAGGATACACTTCCGACAGAACCCTTGTCAAAGACGAGTATACAAACTTTGGCTATTATGGAGGAAAAGAATACATACCACAAAACTATGACGGAAGATTTAGAGGATGGGTTTCTTTAAAAACAGCCTTAGCTCAATCCTTAAACATTCCTGCCATTAAAGTTCTTTTAAACCTAGCAGGAACAAATGACACTGTTAAACTTGCAACAAAAATGGGATTAACAACCTTAAATGAAACCCCTAATTATTATGGACCTTCTCTAGGATTAGGAAGTGCTGAAGTTTACCTTTTAGACATGGTTTCTGCTTACTCTATTTTTGCAAATAATGGCTACAAAGTCTCCCCTATTTCCATTATTAAAATAGAAGATTCAAACCAGAATATTATCTATGAGAACAAAAATACACCAAGAAAAATATTATCCAGCAATACTGCTCATGAAATCATGGACGTCTTATCAGATAATAACGCAAGAGCTCCCATGTTTGGTGCAAACTCCTTCTTATACATTCCAAGCTACGATGTAGCCGTTAAAACAGGAACCACACAAGACTTTG
>JBAYXY010000063.1:0-3090 GCA_041673285.1 Minisyncoccota bacterium | reverse complement strand
GTACATTAATTGTTCTTTGGTGTCATTTCATTTGATGCAACCAGTTGCTTTTCGGTGTCATTTTTGATGATTCAATGCGGGCTCTTGCTTTTTTAATGGTTTTAGTCTATATTATAATACAATGCCTATGCTTAAGTTAAGTAAGAAGTTATTGTTAAAAGTATTTATTTTTACTTTTGTTTCATCATTTGTATTTGCAAAGACAGGAGGTATTGTGCCTTGTGTTGGTCCAGATTGCAATTTTGATAATATATTTGAAATGATTAATAGGGTAGTGAGTACTGTTTTCCCTATATTGACTGCAATTGGATTTATTTTAATTACATATGGGGGAATTGTAATGATGACAGCAAGAGAGAATGCAGAAAAGTTTAAAACTGGAAAAACCATTGTGCTTGCAGTAGCAGTAGGTATCATTATAATCTATGGAGCAAAATTCATAGTGATAAGTTTTTTAGAAGGGCTCGGAGCGGGAAATGCAGAATGGTTTAAATGGTTTAAAGATGGATTTTAAAGAATGCCCCGTTAGCTCAGTCGGTAGAGCAGGAAGCTCTTAACTTCAAGGTCGTGGGTTCAAGTCCCTCACGGGGCACTGAGATTAAAGAAAAATTATGTTAACAACAGCAGAAAAATTAGAAATAATAAAGAAGTATAATATACATGAAACCGATACAGGTTCTGCAGAAGTTCAAGCTGCTCTTTTAACAGAAGAGATTCAAAGATTGCTAGAACATTTAAAGACAAACAAGAAAGATCATCACTCAAGGCGAGGACTTTTGAAAATGGTTTCAAAAAGAAGAAAACTTTTAAAGTTTTTAGAGAATAAAGACGAAAAAAAATATAAAGAACTTGTTAAGAAATTAGGTCTTTAAAAAGACCTTTTTTATCTTTTAATATGGAAAGTAGAAATTTTAATATAGAAATTGGGGGCAAATCCTTAGAAGTAACCATTAATGATTTTGTGGAAAGAGCAAATGGTTCGGTTTTTGTTAGATTTGAAGGAACAACAATCCTGGCAACTTGTGTGATGGGTGAAAATGATGTTGAGGGAATTGATTATTTTCCTTTAAGTGTAAATTATGAAGAAAAGTTTTATGCAGGAGGAAAGATATTTGGTTCAAGATTTACAAGAAGAGAAGGAAGGCCTTCTGACGAGTCTGTTTTGACAGCAAGGCTAGTGGATAGGGCATTAAGACCTCTTTTTCCTAAGGGAATTAAGAAAGAAGTGAGTATTACATTAACTTTGCTTTCTTTTGATCAAAAAACAGACCCTGCAAGTATCTCTATTTTTGCAGCATCGCTTGCTTTACTTTTATCTGATATTCCATGGAATGGGCCAGTTTCAGGGGTGAGAGTATCTAGTAAAGACTCTAAATTGATTTTGTTTCCTAATTACGAAGAAAAAGGGGAAATGGATTTAATAGTTTCAGGTTTAAAGGACATTGACAATTCTATTTTGTTTAATATGTTTGAAGCTCAGTTTTTTGAGAAAACAGAGGATGAAGTTTTAAAAGCAACTGCTTTTTCAAAGGATGTCATTGAAAAGCTTTTGAATTTTCAATTAGAGATTCAAAAGAAGGAGGGAAAACAAAAGAAAATTTTGAAACAAAAGGAGAAAAAAGAAGAAGTTGAAAAAGATATTTTAAAGACTTTTTCTAAAAGGTTTGAAGATGAGGTTGATAGTCATGATATAGTGAATGAGGTTAAGAATTATCTTAAGGAAAGATATGAGGAAAGGGAGGCTGTTAATTATGGTCTTGACTTTTTGGATAATGTTTTAGAAGAAACACTTCATAATCTTGTTTTAAAGAAAGGTAAAAGGCCTGACAAGAGAGGATTTGATGAAATTAGAAAATTGTCTTCATTAGCTAATTATTTAGATAGAGTTCACGGTTCTGCTGTGTTTTGTAGAGGGCAAACAAAGGCTTTGTCTGTTTTAACTTTAGGAGGACCTGGCGAGGAAAAGATTATTGAAGGTGTTGAGTTTCAAGGAAAGAAAAGATTTTTGCATCATTACAATTTTCCTCCATTTTCAGTAGGGGATCCAAGGCCAAGTAGAGGTCCTTCAAGAAGAGAGATTGGACATGGAAGACTTGGAGAAAAGGCATTAGAGCCTGTGATTCCTGATTTTGATAGTTTTCCTTATGTAATTAGAGTTGTCTCTGAGGTTTTAACTTCAAATGGTTCTTCTTCAATGGCATCAACTTGTGCGATGACTTTGGCATTAATGGATGGGGGTGTTCCTATTAAGGAAATGGTTGCAGGAATTGCAATGGGAATTATTGTTGATTTAGATGATAAAAAACCAATTAAGCAAAGAGATTTTAAAATATTGACTGATATTCAAGGGCCTGAGGACCATTATGGAGATATGGATTTTAAGGTTGCAGGAACAAAAAATGGGATTACTGCTCTTCAAATGGATGTGAAGTTTAATGGGGTAACCGAAGAAATGTTAAAACAAGGACTTGAAAAGGCGAAATTAGCGCGATTAAAAATATTAGAGAATATGAGATTGTCTCTTTCAAAACCTAGACCTGAATTAAGTCCTTATGCTCCACGTGTATTTATGATGAGTATAAATCCTGAGAGGATAGGAGATGTCATTGGTTCTCAAGGGAAAGTAATAAACAAGATTATTGAGGAGTGTGATGTGACAATTGAGATTGAGGATAGTGGTAAGGTTTATATTACATCAGCAAACAAAGAGGGAATGGAGAGGGCAGTTGCTTGGATTAATGACTTAACAAAGGAGGCAGAGGTTGGGGGGATATATGATGGGGTTGTAAAAAAGATATTAGACTTTGGTGCAATTGTGGAAGTGCTTCCTAACCAAGAAGGAATGATTCATATTTCTGAATTAGATGATAAAAGGGTTGAAAAAGTCTCAGATATTGTTAAAATAGGAGATAGGGTAAAGGTAAAAGTTATTTCTTTACAAAATAATGGAAAAATTAGTCTATCTTTAAAACAAGTAAAAAATGGAGACGGTAATAAAAGGAGCTCAAGAAGATCAAAATAATATTATATTTGATAGAAATGAAATAAGGACAATGGCTAAAGACCTGATCTCTTTAAGAGAGGCGAGAG
>JBAYXY010000062.1:0-3138 GCA_041673285.1 Minisyncoccota bacterium | reverse complement strand
TCTTTTAGACGAAGTCATTGCAGACCCTGATTGGCCTGCAGGAGACAACAAAAGCAAAAAATCCATGGAAAGAGCAAAAGACCTCACGTGGCACACTTATGAAGGAGACTCCTTTGGAACTCCTTTAAAGGAAAACTCTGTAAACTTTTCTAAAACAAAAGACTTTTGTGAAAATAATGGAGGCTATACGTCAAATAATGAATATTGTATTTTTGATAATGGCAAAGCATGTCATCTTATAGACTTTTATAATGGCACGTGTACAGACGACCCTTATGCTAATGGCTTAATCATTACAGAAGTTAGCGAAGGCACTAACAATAGCGAAAGAGAGTATATTAGAATATTTAATCAATCAAATGAAGATATTCCCTTAAACTCTGTCTTTTTAGCCTACTATGGACCAGAAGGTTATTCAGAAAAATTGACAGATTGGGACAACCCTCATTTTGTCATTCCTTTAGAAGACATCTCTCTTAAAAGTTCTTCCTATTACCAAGTAGATCTTAGCAAAAACAATCGAGGAGACTTTAAACCTTTTGAAGATGGAGATCACATAAGTTTCAATAATGGGGCGGTGTGCCTTTTTGATAAGGATATAGAGGGGCTTTCTAAAGACGAAATAGTGCAGTCAAGGATTAATTGCATGGGTTGGTCCTATAATAGCTATTTTAAAAATGAAATCAGTAACTTCTCGCAATTTGTAGGTTATAGTAATGTTGTCGATCAAAAAATGCATCCAAAACATAGCTTTATAAGAAATAAAGACCCTTCAAACAATCTTTATTTTAACCGAAATTATGATGCTTTAGATTTCCAACAAAAAGAAGCCACCGTTTTCACACTTCCTTCTGTTCTAAACTTAAGATTTGAAGAAGACTTAAACCATAAAACAAACCTTAAGCTTCTTTGGGAGCTTGAAAAAGATTTAGACCCTTCAAAAATTAAATATCAAATCACCTACACTGAAAATAGTGATTTTGACAAAGGAACCATTATTGAACTTGAAGAAAAACAGACAGAAAGCCAAAGCATTGAAGAAACTATTCCAAACATCAAAGAAGGCGTTGATTATAGGTTTAGAATTAAGCTCGCTGACCAAAACGGAAACGAATCTGATCAATTAGACCATTTATTCTACTTCTATACTTTATCTTTTGACAATCATATTTATGGAACAAGAGGCTATGACCTTAATCAATCCTATAACACTTCTCTAAAAGGGCCTGAAACAGATCTTATCGCAAGAAGAACTTTAATCACTCATCCAGAGGAAGCCTTTCATCAAGCACCCTTAATTGATGAATATGGAAACCTGTATTTTCTTTTAAATCAAGCAAGCAGGAAGAATGTTCAAAGCTATGACCAAAATGGACTTTTAAGATGGGACTATGCCTTCCGTGATTATGACCAAAGAGCAAGCATATACTTTAATGACGCTATTTACTATTTTTCAAAAGACACCCTTATTAAATTTTCAGAGTTAGGAGAAGTTTTGTGGAGCGTGCATCAAACAGGCATTAAAAACGATGAAAATGTTTTACTCTTTAAAAATCATTTCTACTTTGAATGCGACCAAGGGCTTTGCAGAAGAAGCCTTGAAGAAAATGGCAAGATTGAACTCCTTTATGAAACTAAAAATGATCTTTCTAACTTTCTTGTAGATTTAAATGAAAACATCTATTTCATAGATGGATTCCATAATTTAGTGAAGCTCAAAGAAGGTAAGGCAAGCAAGCTTTCCCTTCCAGCAAAAAAAGAGTACGAAAGCCATGACAAATTAAGAATGTTTATGTTTAAAGATAACATTTTAATTTATTCATACTTTAACATCTTTTTAATAGATAAAGACAATTTAGAAATTTTAAAAGAATCTCAAGAAAACGAAACAAACCGCAGAATCTTTCTTATAGGAGACACACTTTATACTATAAGAAACTTTCATCTTTATTCTTTAAATGATGATTTTGAAGAAACCTTTCTTAAATATCCAATAGAAGGAATTTATGAAGAAACCTGCCTTCTTGTTGATTCTAACCAAAATCTCTATTATATCGAAGGAACCTCTAGGCTTGTTGGCTACAAAACAGACACTTTTGAGAAAATGTTTGAAAAAGGACTTGGTACACATGTTGATACTGATATTGTTTTGATTAACAACAAGATTTATGTACCTGCACAAAAAGACTTTTTCGAATTTTCATTTGAATAATTTATTTTTTTTGCTATAATAAACTAGTTAAAAATTTAAATTAAAAATATTATGAAATTAAACCTCATCAAAGCTAGTAGATTTTTCTTTTACGCATTTACTTTTTTATTACCCTTATCTCTTTTCTTAATTTTAGAAAATACAGCAAGAATAACCTTTTTACTAATCTTTCTAAGCTTAATCAGTATTTTTTTAATTGTAGGAATCATTAAAAAGGGAAAGCTTGAAATTAAAAGCAAATCTATCTCTTTACCTGTAATCGCTTTTTTAACATTTACACTTTTTTCAACTTTTTTCATCTCTCAAAATCCAGTTGTCAATAGTTTTTTTAACCACTCAAGTTCTTTTATTCTTTTTTTCTTGTCTGTCGCCATCTTTTTTATAACCCTAAACTTGATTAAAGAAAAAACACAAGTTGCTAAAATGGGAACTCTACTTGTTTCAAGTATTTGTATCTTAAACTTAAGCTTTTTTATGGTTCCTAAAATCGGAATTGGTACAAACACCTTAGCCATATTAAATGTCATTGCCTTTATTCTCATCTTTTTCTTGTTCAAACAAGAAAAAAACCCTACCATTAAAGCCCTTTTAGGAACTTCTTTTTTTCTAGTCATTTCAGGACTTGTTTTAATTAATCTGAACATCTCTTGGTTTGCTTTGGGAATCGCTTGCTTTTTAATTTTCTGGTCCATGCTTTTACAAAATGACTCTAAAAAGCATAGTTTGATCATGCTCCTGATTTCTATTGTCTCCATTTCTTTATTCCATTTTAATCCAAGCTTTTCATTTGAAAAAAAGGAACCTATAGTAACATTAGGATTTAGTGAAAGCATGGAAATTGCTAAGCATTCCTCTTTTTTTGGAAATGGCTTAGGAACATTTGAGCAAAGCTTTTTAAAATATAATCCTCAAATGGTTCAAGATTC
>JBAYXY010000061.1:0-3160 GCA_041673285.1 Minisyncoccota bacterium | reverse complement strand
TGGAAAAACAAAAGACACATGGGGAAGTAATCATGGAACGGTTGTTGGAGCTGAGTGGGTGGACGATTGTGTTTATGGGAAGTGTTACAAGTTTAATGGAACAAGTGATTATATTGATTGTGGGAATAATGAAACACTTAAACCTAAGAATTTTACAGTTACGATTTGGTTTAATGCAAAAGAGGTGTCTACATGTCCAAGATATTTCATAGGTAATGGCAAAGATAGTTATCCATCAAAAGGGTTTGGTTTTTATATGAACACAAGTAATTCTATGTACTTTCGCATTCAAGGAGGAGGCGGTTTAGATTCATCTATAATAATTAATACATGGGAATTTGCTACATTGATTTATGAGGAAGGAGTAGGTTCTAAACTATATTTGAATGGTGTGCTGAAAAATAGTAATGATTCATTTCAAGGAAGTATTGTATACGATACTCATGCTTTTAATATAGGTAGGCTTTATACAACTTATTATTTTTTCAATGGTTTAATAGATGATGTCCGTATCTACAACTCCGCTCTCTCCTCCGCTCAAATCAAACAAAACTACATCGCAGGTCTAGACTCAATGTTAAGAAATGGAGGCTTGTCAAAAGACGAATACAGTCAAAGATTGCAGGCGCTCGCTAATACTGATTTTGCTTTTTAAGCTTAAAAATAGTATAATGAAAGTATGAAAAAAGAAGAGTTAATATCTTTTTTAACTCAAAGTAATATTTTAAAAACAAAAAGCATAATGGATGCTTTTAAAGATATAGACAGAAAGGACTTTGTTCCTAAGAAGTATGTTGATGATGCATATATTGATCATCCTTTAGACATTGGTTTTGGCCAGACAATTTCTCAGCCCTCAACAGTGGCATTTATGCTTGAACTTTTATCTCCTAAAAAAGGGGAGAAGATTTTGGATGTTGGTTCTGGCTCAGGGTGGACTTCTGCTCTTTTAGGACATATTGTAGGAGATGAAGGAATAGTGTATGGAGTGGAGATAGTAAAAGACCTTGTTTTGTTTGGAAGAGCTAATTTAGAAAAGTATGGTTTTACTAATGTGAGAATATATCAAGCAGGGGAGAAGTTGGGCTTAAAGGAAAAAGGACTTTTTGATAGAATATTAGTTTCAGCAGCGGCAAAGGAGATTCCTGCTGAATTAATAAGTCAATTGAAAACAGGGGGGACTTTAGTGATTCCAATACACGATTCTATTTTTAGAATAATAAAGAAGAATAAAAATCATTTAGAAAAGGAAAAAATACCTGGGTTTGCTTTTGTGCCTTTAATTGTTTAATTCTTTTTTAAGAATAACAGCAGTGATGGCGGAGATGAAAGAGATACTAAGCATTGCTTTTAGAGGAAACTTTTCTTCTTTTTTTATTTCAATTGTGCTTGATGCTTTTTCTTTTTGTATTTCTTTTTCTTTTTTTATATTTGGTTTTTTAGGGGAACCTCCTATTTCAATACTAGTTTGCCAAGTGTTTTCTATTTTTTCTAAAGTTTGTTTTGTTTCATTGTCTCCTGCTTTCCATCCTTTTTGAAAGTCTACTTCATCAATGATATTTTGATGGCTGTCTTTTAAAGTTAACTTTGCTCCTGTGTTTTTTAAAGCTCCTGTATAAATTAAGTCTGCTTTAATTTCAGGAAGAGTGTTGTCGCTGGTTCTTTCTAAGATGTAAAAATCATGAGCGTTAATGATTCCTTTGAGTTTAATTTCTTTTTCATCAATGAGAAGGGTGTATCCTTCAAGAGAGATGTTTGCATTTGTAGTGTTTAGTAATTCTATCCATTCATGATTTGCACTGTTTGTAGTTCCCATCCAAGCAATTTCATTAATTAAAATGTTTTGTGCAAAAGCAATATTGAAAGAAAAAAGAAGAGCAGTGAGTATTATAGAAGTGGAGATTGATTTTTGGGACATAGGTTTAAGTGTTTGTAGGCTTTATCTTTTACAATTCTTCCTTTGGGAGTTCTTTCTATTAGTCCTAATTGCATAAGATAGGGTTCGTAAATATCGAGGATTGCTCTTTCTTCTTCGTTTGTTGCTGAGGCAAGTGCTTGAAGTCCAACGGGACCACCCTTGAACTTTTTAATAATAGTTGATATAATCTTTCTGTCTTCCTTTTCAAGTCCCAAATTGTCAATTTCTAGGAAGTCTAATGACTTTTTTGCGATTTCATATGTGATAATACCATCTCCTTTTACATCGGCAAAGTCACGAATTCTTTTTAAGAGTTTGTTTGCAATTCTTGGTGTAAAGCGAGACCTTTTTGCTACTTCTAAAATAGCTTTGTTATCAATCTTAGTTTTTAAAATCAAAGAAGACCTTTTAATTATTTCTTGAATTTCTTCTTCGGAATAAAAGTTTAATTGAAAAATAGCACCAAACCTTCCTCGAAGGGGGGAGGTTAAAAGATCTAATCTTGTAGTTGCACCAATCAATGTAAAGTGTGGGAGCTTAAGATCAATTGTTTTTGCCATAGGGCCTTTTCCTAAAATGAGATTTAATTTAAAATCCTCCATAGCGGAATAAAGATATTCTTCAATCATATGGTTAATTCTATGAATTTCATCAATAAAAAGAATGTCGCCTTGTTTGAGATTTGTTAAAATGGCAACAATGTCTCCTGACTTTTCTATAATCGGGCCAGCAATCATTTTAATTCTGCTGTTTGTTTCATTTGCAATTAAGTTTGCAAGTGTAGTTTTGCCCAATCCTGGAGGGCCATAAAATAGTAAGTGATCAGGAACTTCGTTTCTTTTTTTAGCAGCTTCTAAAATAATTTTTAAGTTTGCTTTTATTCTTTCTTGGCCGATATAGGAATTCCAAGTTGTTGGTCTTAGTTCTAAATCATCTTTTTCAGAACTACTCTTGACATTTTTCATATTCTATGTTATATATATAATTAGAAGTATTATTGAGGCGGGGGTTTTGGGGATATTCTTTAGCAATGGGTACTCTGGTCTTGGCTAGACTATTCCTCGGGAGTATTCTTAACTTTCAGCCAGTACGCTAGAAGTCACCCCCTCCTCAGTAATAGTTCATCCAGCAACTCTTTTAATTTCTTCTAATGTAGTTTCTCTTTTTAAAACTTTTATTAATCCATCTTGTTTTATACTAGTCATTCCTTTTTGAATGGCTTTTTCTTTTAATTGAATAAGG
>JBAYXY010000060.1:0-3198 GCA_041673285.1 Minisyncoccota bacterium | reverse complement strand
AGATATAGAGTTTAAAGATTTAGGTCTTTTAATAATTGATGAAGAACATAGATTTGGTGTCAAACAAAAAGAAAAAATAAAAATGTTACAAAATAATATAGATATGATAATGTTGTCTGCTACCCCGATACCAAGAACTTTATCAGGAGCATTATATGGGCTTAGAGACCTGTCTTTAATAGAAACACAGCCGGTTGGGAGATTGCCTATAGAAACTACATTGTCTTACTACGATAAAAAATTAATAAAAAATGTTATAGAAGCAGAATTATCCAGGAACGGACAAGTATTTTATGTTTATAATAGAGTTGAAACAATTTTAAATAAATCTCAAGAAATAAAAAAATTAGTTCCTAATATAAATTTAGCAGTAATTCACGGACAATTAAAACCACAGGAAATAGAAGAAGTTATGTGGCAATTTTTAAATAAAGAAATAGATGTATTACTTGCAACTACTATAATAGAATCAGGTATAGATATACCTACCGTTAATACAATGATAATAGAAGATGCACAAAATTTTGGTCTATCACAACTTCATCAATTAAGAGGACGAATCGGCAGAGATAAAAAAAAGGCATATTGTTATTTATTATATAAAGATAAAAATTTAAGTGATGAAGCCATAAAAAGATTAGAGGCAATGAAGGAATTCAGTGATTTAGGTTCAGGGTATAAACTCGCTTTGAAAGATTTAGAAATTAGAGGAGCAGGTGGTATCTTAAGTTCAAAACAACATGGTTTTGTCAGGGATGTAGGATACGATATGTTCAGTAGATTACTCGAAGAAGAAGGCAGAAAAGTTAAAGGTATAAGTACCAAACAAGAGAATAAGCAAGTAGTTACAGAAATTGATTTGCAAGTAGAAGCATTTATACCTCAAGATTATATTGAAGATGAAGATATAAGAATTTTGTTTTACAGAAAAATATCTAACATAATGAAGGAAGAAGAAATTATCAATATAGAAAATGAGTTGAAAGACAGATTTGGTAAACTGCCTGAACCTGTAAATAATTTATTTGAAGTTAGTAAAATAAAAATAAAATCAACAAAATTACATATGGAACGATTATCTGAGGATAAAAAATATATTTATATATATTTTTTGCAAGATGCTGATTTTAATAATATAGATATCATGTCATTTATTAATGACCATAAACATTTAGTAGAATTCAATAGAACAAATAGTTTCAGTTTTAAGTTAATTAAAACTGATGTAAATAAATGGAACTTTTTAAATACATTTTTAAATAATTTTAAAAAATATATTAGAAAAAAGGAGAAGATATGAAAAGAAACATATATGTTATTTCGTTAATATTTTTAATGTCATTGTATGTAAATATATATGCTGAAGATATTAAAGATATTGATGATAATATAATCAATCAAGAGAATATCGAATACAGCTCTCAAATGCCGGATATGGCGGATACTATAAAAGCATTTCAAAATCTACAAAAAGAATTAGATGAGAATGTAGAGGGATTAAATTACGAACAATTATATTCTGCCGCAGAAAAAGATATGACTGATATCGAGGGTATGAATGATTTATTAAAGTCTTCTGCACAAATAAAAAAAACACAGCAGAATATGATTTCCAAAATGAGTAAAGCCGCAAACAGTGGTAATCTTGGAGCGCAATTTCAGTTGGGGATGACATATGCTTCAGGTGTTATAAACACAAAAGATTCTATCAAATGGTTAAAGAAGGCAGCTGAAAAAAATCATAGAGGAGCACAATATATTTTAGGCTTTATATATGGATATGGGGATGGTGTAGAAAAAAATATTAAAGAAGCAAAGAAGTGGTTGAATAGAGCTGTTAAGCAAGGACATAAAGAAGCAAAAAAATACTTGGATGAAATAAATAATATAAAATAGAGAATGTATATAGTATCTATTTTATCAATCAAAAAATATTAAAAATAAATAGAAAAATCTGACAAGTATTGATATAAAAATTTTATTATGCAAATATAATGCTACTGTATAATATAGAGATACTACGAGATAAATAAAAAATAATTTTTAAATATTGCTTGACAAAAAAATAAAATTGTGATATAAATACACCCATTGTGAAAATCGGTTCACAAAAAATAGTTCTTTAAATTAACTGTTGATAGTTTAAATATTAATGTTATTAAAGCGGTATCGGAACTGTTTTTGTAACTGTCTAATATGTAAACAAAATTAATAGTTGACAAAAAAATAAAAGTTTGGTATAAATTACCGGCACCTAAAAAATGCTTGACAAAGTTTTTGAAAGTATGGTATAAAACATAAAGTACTTTTATTAAGTACTTGACAAAATTTTGAAAGTGTGGTATAAGTTGCAAGTGCTTAAAAAAAGTGCTTGACAAAATTTTGAAAGTGTGGTATAACCTTAAAGCTGCAAACAAAATGATCTTTTAGTAGTAAATGAGAAGTAATTAAAAAGAGATATAGTAATACTAATAAATAGTAAGGGTAATAAAGTCTTCTTTAGGAAGCACCCAATATACAATATATAATATGCAGAGAATAAGTCTTTGCCGGAAGCATAAAAGCAAAGAATGTAGTTTTTTCTCTCTTTTGAAAATGGTCTTTGAAAACTAAATAATGTGCAAATAAGTGCCCTGTAAAAGGGGCAATCAAGTAATTTAAGGGTCTAGTTGTTTTTTTGAAGTTTTAAAAGTAATAATGTAATTAAGAGCTTATAACAAAACTCTATAAAATTTTTTATGGAGAGTTTGATCCTGGCTCAGAGTTAACGCTGGCGGCGTGCCTAACACATGCAAGTCGAGCGAATTTTTACAGAGCATCGTAAGAGTTAGCGGCAGACGGGTGAGTAACACATGGGAAACCTTCCTTAAAATGGGGAACATCTCCGAGAAATCGGAGCTAATACCGCATAAGACCACAGTTTGGCATCAAACAGGGGTAAAAGCAGTAATGCGTTTTAAGATGGTCCTGTGTCCTATCAGCTAGTTGGTGGGGTAACGGCCTACCAAGGCTATGACGGGTATCCGGCCTGAAAGGGTGAACGGACACACTGGAACTGAGACACGGTCCAGACTCCTACGGGAGGCAGCAGTGGGGAATTTTGGACAATGGGCGCAAGCCTGATCCAGCGACGCCGCGTGGAGGACGAAGGCCTTCGGGTTGTAAACTCCTTTTGGAGGGGAAGAATAAATTGACGGT
>JBAYXY010000059.1:0-3334 GCA_041673285.1 Minisyncoccota bacterium | reverse complement strand
CTGCCCTCTCTTTAGCAAATAATAAGTATGAATTTAAGTCTTCAACACTTACTTCAAGTTGCTGACAGGGATTGTTAGGATTCTGCGGATTAAATGGATGCCCAGTAGTTGGATCAACTGGTGTAAGTTCGCCTAATTTTCCCATTACAATATTGTCAGCCCCAAGACAGATTAGTGTTCCAGCACTGTGAGCCTTGTACGGAACAAGCACTTCGAACTCATCACAATAATTGCGGATTAGTTTTACTATACGAATTGGCACAAGCATATCGCCACCACTTGTAAATAGAAGTAGGCTGATTTTTTTTGTTTTCCCAATACTATCAAGCAAGTTTCCGAGAAGTGGAACAACATCATCTGCAATTCTTGTAGCAAAAGGTGGCCTATTGCTAGTAATGTAGGAAATGACGCGTGTTTTACGCTCGCTTTCAATTTTTCTTATTAGATCAACTCTTGTCATAGCCTTTACTTAACTATTATTAGGTTATCATATACTGTTAGTTTTTACAAGATTTGTAATAGAAAATTCATTGTCACTGCATAAGTTCAGAAACATATTAGACTTTCCTAAAATTAAAAAAAAGGGAATCAATATTGATGAACTACTGAAACGTCTTTAATAAAAAGATTCTGTAAAAAAATACAGAATCAAATGAGCTCAAAAAGAACTCTTCTTGGAAGGCCTGCCTTGATCTCGTCGTAGATCTTTCACTCTTTCTTTTGTCTCTCTGTCTAATATTCTTGAATAACCATTAAGAATATATACAAGATTTAAAATAATTGCAAATATTAAAAAAGCCCTGCTTTTACACAGGGCTCTTTTCATTAGTACATCGGTGGCATTCCCGCTTGGGGAAGATCTGGTTTTTCTTCTTCTATTTCTGAGATAACACATTCTGTTGTTAAAAGCATAGAAGCAGCGGAGAGTGAGTTTTGAACACAAACTCTTACAACTTTCGTAGGATCAACGATTCCTGACTCAAACATATTTGTAAACTGATCATTTAAGGCATCATACCCTTCTTCAAACTCAAGTTTTTTAACTTCGGCTGCAATCACAGCTCCATCTTTTCCTGCATTTTCCGCTATTTTCCTAACGGGTTCTTCTAAGGCTCTTTTTAAAATTTCTACACCAACTTGCTCTTCGCCTTTAAGGGTTAATTTGTCTAATGCTTTTTGACATCTTAAAAGTGCGGTTCCTCCTCCTTGCACAATACCCTCTTCTATGGCGGCCTTAGTGGCTGCCAAAGCGTCTTCTACTTTGTGTTTTCTTGCTTTTTGTTCAACTTCTGTAGCAGCACCTACTTTAATAATAGCCACTCCTGAAGAAAGTTTTCCTACTCTTTCTTGCATTTTCTCTTTATCAAAGTCTGAATCTGTGTTTGCTATCTGTGCTTTAATTTGTTTTACTCTTGCAGTGATACTTTCTTTAGCTCCTTTTCCTTCTGTGATAATGGTATTGTCTTTTGTAACAACAATTCTTCTGGCTTCTCCTAAAACATCTAAGTCTATATCTTCTAATTTTAAACCTAAGTCACCAGAAACAACTTTTCCTCCAGAAACGATGGCAATATCTTCTAGGATATCTTTTTTTCTGTCTCCAAATCCTGGAGTTTTTGTGGCGATTAAATTAAAGGTTCCTCTTAATTTGTTAACAATTACTGTTGCGAGGGCTTCTCCTTCAAATTCTTCTGCAATGACAAGAATGTCTTTTTTTCCTGCTTCAACTACCTTTTCTAAGATGGGAAGGATTTCTTTGACGGAGGAGATTTTCTTGTCAGTGATTAAAATGTAAGGGTTTTCTAAAACGGCTTCCATTCTTTCTGTATCAGTGACCATATAGGGGGAAACATATCCCTCGTCATATTGAAGACCTTTTACGACTTCCTTTTCAATGCCGAGCTTTTGAGACTCTTCAATAGAAACTGGTCCATCTACTCCAATCTCAAAAATGGTGTTTGCAATAAGTTTTCCTAATTCTTCATCTTCAGCAGAGATGGTTGCAACTTGTGCATACTTTTCTTTTGTGTCAATCTTTTTAGACATTTTCTTTAATTCTGAAACAACAACATCTCTTGCTTTTTCTAATCCTTTTTTAATGGCAAGGGGATTTGTACCTGCGGTAACATTTTTAAGCCCTTCTCTGATTAATGTTTGCGCTAATAAAGTGGCGGTTGTGGTTCCATCTCCTGCTGATTCATTTGCTTTTTCTGCAACTTGCTTTACAATTTCTGCTCCCATATTTTCTACAGGATCTTTAAGTTCAATCTCTTTTGCAATGGTAACGCCATCGTTTGTAATTGTGGGACCTCCAAAAGAACCTCCGAAAACAACATTTCTTCCTTTAGGACCTAAGGTGATGGTGACTGCATTGGCAAGTTTGTCAACACCGTCTTTAATTTTTTTTCTTGCCTCTTCGTTATAATAAATTTGTTTAGCCATAATTTTTATTCTTCAATGATTGCCAAAATGTCATCTTGGCTTACGATTAAATAATCTTTGTTTTCAACCTTTATTTTAGTGGGACCATATTTAGAGAAAATGACTTTGTCTCCTTTTTTTACTTCTATTTTTTTATCAGACCCAATGGCAATTACTTTTCCTTGCTCGGGGGCTTCCTCTTCTTTACTAACGAGGATAATGCCTGACTTTGTTTTTTCTTCAACCTTAAATGGTTCAATAATAATATGATTTGTTAATGGTTTTAATTTCATATTTTTAAATAATAATTATTAATTAGCAGTTATGACCTTTCACTGCTAATATTAACTGATTTAAAAAATTTGTCAAATGTGCTTTAAACAGGACAACAGGGGTTGACAGAATGGATGAAATATGCTAGGGTTAAGTTATGGTAAGTAAAGGAATTGCCCTGCGGGGCGGAATCTATTTCTTGGTTGCCATATTTTGCCTCGTGGCAGGATATGGCCTTAGTACGACCGTAGCAGAAAAAACGTCTCCCCCGCCAGCCTTGGGGATGGTCACCTTCCCCGAAACAACAGAACCCTTAATGGGTACGCTCTCGTTTCGGGAATATGACATTAAGTATCAATTCTCTAAAACAAGGGCCCTTGAATTGGGTCCTAATATTAGAGAAAGGCTCGAAGAGGAGCTGAGGGGGGAATACCTTCCCCCTAAAGAAATGATTGAAAAGATAAGGAAGAAGGGGTATCACATAAGTGAGGTTTGGATTGTTTACCGTTAACATTAACATCTTTTTTCGCAATTTTTTAGGGAATAAAAATTGCTTTGTTCTTCAGATGTGTGTCTGAACTGATGAGTCCAAAAGGACGAAAACAAAATCACACATCCTTGGTATCATACGAATCTGTGC
>JBAYXY010000058.1:0-3437 GCA_041673285.1 Minisyncoccota bacterium | reverse complement strand
ATCAAAAAAAATTAAAGAATACTATATGTTGAAGCATGGACTTGATAGAAAAATGATAGATCAAGAAATAATGGAAAGATTAAGAAGAATTTAATTTTACTTTTTAATAATAAAATGATAAACTTTAGGAAATAATAATTAAATTTATCAATTATGAATTTTGAAACTAATTTTAATGGAACAAACGAAACAGAAAAATGGAAAAACCAGTTTACATTAGAACAAAAGTTAACTGATTTAGAAGGGTTAATAAAGGGAGAGGAGGAAAAAAATGAAAAAATGGATGATTTTTCTCATAAAGGAAATGATAGATACTATGAATTAGTAGATGAGTATAACAAAATAAAAGAAGAAATAGGAGAAAGCCAACCTCTTACAAAGGAACAAAAATTAACAGCACTTGAGAAACTGATAAATGAAAGAATGGAGGAAATTGATAGAAAAGGTATTGATCTTCATTACGATGGAGATGAGGTGTATTATGGTCTTGTAGATAAATATAATAAATTAATGGAGGAGGTAGGCGTAGAAAAAGTGTCTCAAGAGATTCCTGTTCCTCAGCCAATAGCTGAAGAAATTAAATCAGACAGATCAGCTATTCTTAAAAAGTTAATAGATGAAAGGTTGAAAGAAATGGAAGGAGAGGGTAATAGAACAATAGATCCAGAGCTTTCTGCTTGGATAGATGAGTATGATGAATTAGCACAATCAAAGAAAGAAGTCAAACTAGAAGAATCTGAAGACAGATCAGCTATTCTTAAAAAGTTAATAGATGAAAGGTTGAAAGAAATGGAAGGAGAGGGTAATAGAACAATAGATCCAGAGCTTTCTGCTTGGATAGATGAATATAAAGAGTTAATGGAAGAGGTGAGTAAAGAAGAAGAATCTCAAGAGATCCCTGTTTCTGATTCAGTAGTTAAAGAAGCCAAACCAGAAGAAGAATTTAATGAAAAATCAGCAACAACAAAAGGAGCATCTCAAGAAATTCCTGTTCCTCAGCCAATAGCTGAAGAGGTAAATGCAGAAGAAGCATCTCAAGAGATCCCTGTTTCTGATTCAGTAGTTAAAGAAGTCAAACCAGAAGAAGAATCTAATGAAGAGCTAAATACGAAAAAAGTAATAAACACACTAGACGAAATGGATAAAGAAACTAGCGTAGAAGTAGCTGAACTTTCACCTGAAAAGGGATCTTTGTTTAATCGTTTAAAAGAATCATTTAAAAATAAGGAGAATCAAAAGAAGGCTTTGATATTTGCCACTGCTTTAGCTGTGGGAACAGCGGTTCCTTATGCTTCAATGGTTTATTTTGGCGGTGGATTTTTTGGAATCGGGGCAGGAGCTTCTATCCCTATTTTAAAAATGGTTGGGATTGCTTCAAAATCTGCTTACTTAGGAGGGCCATTAGGAGGTGCGCTTATTGGACTAGCAACAAAAAAAATACTTGACTTTGGTTTTGCTAAGGCAGAAAACAATGGAAGAGAGATGAGTGAGGATGAGATGAAAACTCTTATTAAAAATGTGGATGAAGCGATGAAGCAGGTTAATGTTGAGGATTTAAATAAAACATGGAAAAATTCTTAAATTAAAAATAAATTAAATATTATGATCTCAAAAGAAACGATAATTCAAGAGCTAAAATTGGAAAATATTCCAAATGAAGAAAAGTTTGAAATAATGGATAAAACAGCAGATATTGTTTTAGACAGAGTTTTGCTTAGATTAATGAATGAATTAAATGAAAGTGAAGTAATAGAATTAAATGAATTAATAGAAAATGAAAAACAAGACGAGGCGGCTATCAATCTATATCAAAAATTTCCTAATTTAGACGAAATATTTGATGAGGAGATTAAAAAAATAAGGGAAGAATTAGTTAAAAAATATGCAGAATAAGGAGAATATATTTGAAAAGAATAATCAAGGTTTTGAGCAGACTTTTAAAGAACTTCCCAAAAAGGAAGTTGTTGAATCAGATGATTTTAGAAATTACGAAAAGGTTGAAGAGGAACTTTCTTTTTTATTTAAAGAAAGTAAGGATAATATGATAGAGGAGAGTCGGGGAGATAATAGAGAAGACAGACCTCAAATAAATAAAAAAATAGATGATTTACTTGCCCTTGCTTTTGTAAAAAGTCCTGAGGAGGCTATAAAAAAAGCAAGCTCTTTTAATGATCCATTTCTTTTAGACGAATTTCATGATCGTTTAATTGAGGAACTAAGAAAAAGAAAATTAAATTAAATCTTATGTCAAATCAACCACAAAACGATGATGTTTATAGAGAACATATTGAAGAATCAGACTTAGGAAATGAGTCATTTGACGTTTTTTCAAAATTTTCTAAAAATAAAGAAGATGTAATAAAAGAAACTTTTGATGAAAGCGTAGGAGAAAGTGAGGAGAATGTGACTAATACCCAAGCTTTTGTTGTGGATAATGATATGAACGGTAGCTTTTTTAAAAAAAAGATTGAAGTAGAGGGAAACATGGATAATGCTGTTTTGCCAGAACAGCCTTTAGAAAGAACAAATTCATCTATAAAAGAATCTTCTTTTGAAGCTAATGAGGAGACTGAAATAAATAATGTTGAATCATCTATGAAAGAATTTTTAATGGCTAATAAAGAGGTAAATACTGAGGTTGTTGTATCTGAGCCGTCTATAAAAGAATCTTCTTTTGTGGCTAATGAAGAGACTAAAACAGAGATAAATAAAGAAAGCTATTTAAAAGAAAGTGTTGTTTCTGCAATAAAAAAAGAGATAGAAGACGCTATAAAAGAAAAAGTTCCAGTAGTTGAAGAAGTAAAACAAGAATCAAATATTATAAAAGAAGAAGTTCCAGTAGTTGAAGAAGTAAAACAAGAGTCATATAAAGAGATTAAGGATGATCTTTGGAACAAGATAAATCCTTCAAATGAAAATAGATTTAAATTATTAAATTTAGAAGAAACAGATGAGAATAGGAGTTTGCTTAACGATATTAGCGTTAAAATAACATTTTTAGATGATGATGTTGAAGATTCTCTTATAAACGAAGAAGAGGCATTGCAGAAAATAAAAGAAATTAGAGAGAGATTAAAACTTTTGACAAAATAAAAGTTAATGGTATCATATGAATGGTTCCTGTAAAATATATAGGGGCTTTTGGAGGAAAGCAGTTGGATCATTATCAGTGCAAGTGTGTTCAAAAAATGAATAGACTAATGAAAGCTATAGAAAGCGAGGACGCGCCTTCTGTTCTGATTTATTTAAAGAAAATGGGCAATGGATGTGGTTCCAAACTTGATGATGTGGTATTAGGTTCTGCATATCAAGTGATCATGAGATCAGCGGATGAAGGATTGATTGAGGAATTAAAAGAAAGTACGATGTATAGGCAAGATATTTTCCAAAAAATAAGTCAGGAGGACAGGAGGGGATAAACGCGAGGAGACCCCTTT
>JBAYXY010000057.1:0-3450 GCA_041673285.1 Minisyncoccota bacterium | reverse complement strand
GGTTTCTCCTTTTTCTACCATATGCAAAAGTCCTTCTGTGGGTAAAATGATCAGTTTTTGATGAGGTTTAATTTTAGTTGTTTTGCTGATTTCATTTGCAAGCAAGATTGTGTCTAAAGAGATATTATATTTTTCGCTGATACTGCTTAGGGTTTCTCCTTCTTTAACAATGTGATAAATAATATCTTTTTTTAATTTTTCTTCGTCTTTTTCAGTGAATCGAGTTCCGAGACTGATACTATTTAAGAATAGAGGAGAGTTTTTAGCAGTTAAAATAATTCCATTTTCAAAGATAGTGTCATGGGTGATTGCTGCTCCTTCATTATTTAAGCTAACAAAAGCCTTTTCCTCGCTTTCTATTCTTTCTTGCTTAAAATTTAAAGAAATAAAATTAGCGATAACAATTCCCGCTAAGAAAATAGTGAGTGTTTTTTTTATTTTACCTTTATAAAAAGGCCTTTTTTTCGTACGAATATTTCTATTATTTATTGATTATAAATATAATATAATATTAACAGACTTAGTCTAAGAATGTCAAGTAAAAATTATTAATTTGTGCTATATTATATTTATGAGTAATTTAAAAGAAGTGAAAGAGATTTTAAATAAATATGATATTTATCCTAAAAAGTCTTTAGGGCAAAACTTTTTAATTGACCAAAACATTATTGATAAGATTATTAAAGTTTCTCAAGTTAAAAAAGAGGATCATGTTTTAGAAATAGGACCTGGGCTTGGGCTTATAACAAGAGAGCTTGATAAGATTTCTGCTTCTGTTTTAGCAATAGAAAAGGATCGTGTTTTTTTTAAAATCTTAAATGATTTTAATTTTAAGCATACAAAGGTGGTGGAAGCAGATATTTTAGAGTATATTCTTTGTAATAATATTTCTAAATATAAGGTAGTTTCTAATATTCCATATTATTTAACGACTAATTTAATAAGAAACTTACTTGAGACAAAAAACCAGCCAAAGGAAATATATTTAGTTGTTCAAAAAGAAGTAGGAGAGAGAATTGTTAAGGGAGGGAATCTTTTATCTATCTCTATTAAATACTATGCGGAGCCTAAAATTTGTTTTTATATTTCTAAAAATTCATTTTGGCCTAAACCAAAAGTAGAGAGTGCTTTAATGAGAATTTTACCCTTTAAAAAATATGAAGAAAAAGATAAGTTGTTTTTTAAGTTTCTGAAAGCAGGGTTTTCAGCACCAAGAAAAAAATTGATTAATAATTTAGCATTTAAGTTAAGGGAGGATAAAGAAAAATTAGAGCTTGGGTTTAACAAGGCTAAGATCTCAAAAGATGTAAGAGCTGAGAGATTATCTGTTTTAAATTGGAAGAATTTATTTGACAGTATTTATTTTTAGTGCTAACATTATAGCATAATTAATTTAAAGTTTATTCTTCTAAAAAAAGTATAGACATCCAAAAAATGAACGATCAAAAGAATTTTGGAGAGCGTAAAATGTTTAAGGGAGATTGGACTTGTTCAGAGTGTGGAGCAGAAATAAAAGAGCTTCCATTTGAACCTAGTCAAGATAGACCTCTTTTATGTCGTGATTGTCACAGACAAAAAATGCAACAACGCAATCAAAGAAGATATTAAAATAAAGACCGCTACTTAGCGGTTTTTAAATTGATGTGGATTCTGACAAGAGGGTCTTTATCAGAATAACTAATTTTCATTTTTGCTTTAAAAGACTTTTTTATTTTTTTTGCTATTTTTAAAGCAAGTTTGTTTTTACTTGTTAGAATATTTATTTCTTTTTTTTCTTCATTTATATTAATGATTCTATTTTTAGGGTCATTTTTAAAGCTTTTGATTCCTCTGTTTTTAATATTATTTATTAAAAGGCTTTTTATCTTTTCGTTTATGTTTTTAATGATTATTTTTCCTTCACAAGTACTGCTTTCAATCATTTTACAAGCATTGCATAAATAGCTACTATACAAAAGAGATGTATTGCATTTTTTGCAGGCAAGATACCCCTTTTTGTTTTTCCTAATCTCTTTTTTTGGATAAATGTGGTTTCTTTTACTTTGCATCCTAATTTAAAGATACACTTTTTAAAAGATATTCTTTTAAATTTGTATTAAAAGGAGGTACGTTAAAATGGAGGTAAAGATTTGCTAATTCTAGCTACATTGATTTCGATCTTATTTGATCACACAGAACTAGTGGTTGCGTTCTCCTTAGGAGTGTTATCGGCATTTTTTTTAGTGCTTTTAATACTTAGAAAAATTGTAAGAGCAGTATTTGCTTTTCCGTCCAAATTACTTGGAAGAAAAAGGGCTTGATGTTTCAAACCCTTTATTTTATTCTGTTAAAATCGTCTTCATATCTAATGATGTCGTCTTCTTCTAAGTAATCTCCTTCTTGAACTTCAATAATTTCTAAGGGATAAGTTTCTTGATTTTCTAATCTGTGTTTGGCTTTTTTAGGAATAAAAAAGTATTCACCTTTTTTTAGGAAATATTCATTTTCATTTAATGTAACTTTTGCTTTACCTTTAATAACAATCCAATGTTCTGCTCTATGATTATGGGATTGTAAGCTTAATCTTTTTTTAGGAGAAACAATGATTTTCTTAACTTTAGAGCCTTTTTCTTGTTTTAGGATTTCGTAAGAACCCCAAGGACGGATAGTTTCTAGTTCTAAATTATGAACTAACTGTTTAACTTCTTCAGAGCGATTTTTTGGAGTGACAAGAACTGCATCAGATGTTTCAATGACGGCAACATCTTGAAGTCCTAAACAGGCAATAAGACGACTTTTTCCTAAGATTAAAGAATTTTTTGTGTCGTGGATAATGGCGTTTCCTAAAATAACATTATTGTTTTCATCTTTTTTTTGTATTTTGTAAAAAGAGTTCCAAGACCCGACATCACTCCAATTGAAGTTAGCTTTAATGGTGGCAATTTTGCTACTTTTTTCAATAACAGCTTTGTCTATGGAAATAGATGTCTTTTCTTTAATTAAATCTTTGGCATGAGTTTCAAATTCATGAAGCATGAGCTTGTAAGGGAAAAGAAAGATGCCTGAGTTCCAGTAGTAGTTTCCTTTTGAAAGTAGTGCTTGTGCTTTTTTAAGGTCTGGTTTTTCAATGAAATTAAGCACTTTAAAAGACCCGTCTTTGTTTTTTAAAGAGTCTTTAGTTTCAATATAGCCATAACCTGTTTCAGGGGATAGTGGCTTAATTCCAAATGTAATAATCTGGTTGTTTCTGGCAGATTTTTTTGCTTTTTCAATAGTTTTAACAAATTCATTTTCAGGAGCAATAAAATGATCTGAGGGACAGACTAAAATGAGTTCATGGTCTTCTGCTTTTAGATTGTTTAGGGCGTATAAAATTGCAGGGCCAGTGTTTCTTGAAAAAGGCTCAATAATGATATTAATATTTGTTCCTTTTAATTCTTCCTTAACAAGCCTTGCATAGTCTTTTGTCGT
>JBAYXY010000056.1:0-3454 GCA_041673285.1 Minisyncoccota bacterium | reverse complement strand
GACTGCTGATACCCTAACACCTCTTTGTCCAACCATAGCACCAATGGCATCAACTCCTCCTTCGTTTGAAGCAACGGCAACTTTTGTTCGATAACCAGCTTCTCTTGCAATAGATTTAATTTCAATTTGTCCCCCGCTGATTTCTGGAACTTCTAATTCAAAAAGTTTAGAAATGAATTTAGGATAAGCACGAGAGACAATGATATTAGGGCCTCTTCCTGTTACTTCAACCTTTAAAAGGAAGAGTTTTAGTCTTTGACCTTCCTTGTAATACTCACCTTTGACTTGTTCTTCTCTTGGCAAGATGCCAATACCTCTTCCAAGGTCAAAGTAAATGTTTCTGTCATCAATTCTTTGAATGATTCCTGAAACGATTTCCCCTTCTTTATTTTTAAACTCATCTAAAATGTTTTCTTTTTCTGCTTCTTTAATCTTTTGTAAAATTACTTGCTTAGCTGTTTGGGCTGCAATTCTTCCGAAATCTTGCTTTTGCTCTAAATGCGTTTTAATCTCATCCCCTACCTTTATAGCTTTGTTTTCTTTTTCTGCTTCTTGTTTTAGAATATGTTTTTCTATATTAAACTTTATTCTTTCATCTTCTTCTTTTTTAAGAAAATCTTTGGCTTGTTTTTTGTCTAGTATAAGGTCTTCGATTTGTTCCTCGTCCATATAGACTGTTGTGTGGTCAACAACATAAAGAACTCTGTAAAAATCAGTTTTTCCAGTTTCTTGATTAAGAACAGCTTTAACAGCCTGCCCTTTTTCTCCGCATTCTTTTTTGTAAGCTGATGCTAATGCTTGTTCTATAATGTCGAGAACCTTTTCTTGAGATAAGCCTTTTTCTTCTGAAATCTGGCTTATAGCTGATGTAAATGCTTTAAAATCCATATTATTATTTATTTAGTGTTAATAAAAATGTCGGAGAACTTATCCCGACACCTTTCTTATTATATATCAAGAATTAAGGGATTTGTCAATTAAAAACCTTATAAGAAAGAAATCCTGCAAATAAAGGAATGAGGAAGGTGCAAGGATTTAAGCCGATTAAAAAGAAAGAGGAGATAAAAGTGAAAAACATGGTAAAATACAGAATGCAAAAGAACTTTTTGTTTTCATTTTGAGAAAAACCAAAAACATTAAATCCTAAAAAAGCAAGAATGAAAATAGTAAATGTGCTTAAAGCTAATAAAAAAATGATTTGTATTATTTTTAAAATTAACATAAGTTTAATTAAAAATAGCATAATCTATAGAGATCTACAAGATTAAAATGTTGATAATTTCGTAATATTAAGATAGTATAGGATTAATGAATAAAATAAAGATACCACAATACGTTTTGTTTGGCCTAAATTCGCTTAAAAAGAATGGTTTTAAGGGGTTTTTGGTTGGAGGATGTGTAAGAGACTACATGCTGAATAAAGAGCCAAAGGATTGGGACATTACAACAAATGCAAAGCCAGATGAAATTAAAGAGGTGTTTAAAAAGGAACATCTGAAAACCCTTTATGAAAATGATTTTGGAACAGTTTCTGTTTTTATTGAAGACAATGTTTTGGAAATTACTACATATCGCGTTGAAGGAAGCTATATTAATAGAAGACATCCTGACAAGGTAAAATGGACAGAGAAGATAGAGGATGATTTGAAAAGAAGAGATTTTACTATCAATGCAATGGCACTTGATGTTTTAAATGGAACAAATCTCATAGACCTATTTCATGGTGAAAAAGACTTGAAAGCGAGGGTGATTAGAACAGTTTCTGACCCTGATAAAAGGTTTAATGAAGATGCTTTGCGAATGATAAGAGCAATAAGGTTTGCTTGTGTGCTTGATTTTACTATTTCAAAGGAAACTTATGAGAGCATTAAGAAGAATAAGGAGTTAATAAAGGAGATTTCAAATGAAAGAATAAGAGATGAGTTTGTTAAAATTATAATGTCTAATCATGCAAAGCAAGGAATATTACTTTTAAAGGAGACAGGGCTTTTAAAGTATATTATACCTGAACTTGAATTAGGTTATAGCTGTGCTCAGAACAAGCATCATATATACGATGTATTTACACATAATTTAGAATCGCTTGCATATGCAGTGAAAAGAAACTTTAATTTGCATGTTAGATTGTCAGCATTACTTCATGATGTTGGAAAACCAATCACAAAAAGAGGAGAAGGTGATCATGCCACTTTCTATAATCATGAATTAGTAGGCGCAAACATGACTTTAAAAATATTAAAACGACTAAAGTTTGCTAAAAAAGATATTGATAAAGTTGTCAATCTTGTAAAATATCATCTTTTCTACTATAATGTTGATGAGGTTACTGAATCCTCAGTAAGAAGACTTGTTAAAAATGTAGGCCTTGAGAATATGAATGATTTACTTGAATTAAGAATGTGTGACAGAATTGGTTCTGGATGTCCAAAAGCTGAGCCTTACAAATTAAGACATTTAAGATATTTAATAGAAAAGGTATCAAAAGATCCAATTTCAGTGAAAATGCTAAAAGTTGATGGAAAGGATATAATGGAGAACTTAGAAATGAAACCTTCAAAAAAAGTGGGACAAATACTTGATATATTGCTTGCAAAGGTTTTAGAAGATCCAAAGAGAAATGAAGCTGAATATTTAATGAAAGAAGTAAAAGAATTAGGAAAGTTAGAAGATTCTCAAATTGAAGAGAAAGCAAAGAAAGCTAAAACTGAAATCAAGACTATTATTTTAAAAAAAGATAAAATGACAAAGGAGAAGTACTGGCTAACATAGTGTTCTTGAAAAAGAACGCACCCCTAAAAAACAGGAAGTTATTAAAAACTTTCTGTTTTTTAATATAGGGAGTGAGTTTTACGATTCCCTATGTTTGTTTTGTTTAGGTTAAGCCATTCTAACTTCTATATAGGGAGTCATATTTGCGATTCCCTATGTTTGTTTTGGCTATAATAAGGGATTTTAAGAAATAACATAGGGAGTCATATTTGCGATTCCCTATGTTATATAGGGAATGGATTTTGCGATTCCCTATGTTGACGCTTTTGAAAAAAGGTTATTTAATATTGTTTAGAATCTTTTATATGTTTGGTCTTTGTTTTAAGAAGCTTAATGTATAAAAAAGGGCTCTTATTAGGCTCTAAAACGCTAGCACAGCGATGTTTTATAGATCTCTGTGTTTTTTTACATTGAACGTGGCCAAGCGAAAACGTGGCCAAAAAAGAGGGATAGTGACGCGGGAAGCTATACAGGTAAAGGGTTTTTGAAAAATGAATGTGGCCAAGAATGTGGCCAAATGTGGCCAGATTCAAGGTTTTAAAGGGAGGTTTAAAACGCGGGAAGCTATATAGGTAAAGAGTTTTTGAAAATTGAATGTGGCCAAACCTGGCCAAACGCGGACAAACGTGGCCAAACGTGGCCAAGCGAAAACGTGGCCAAAAAAGAGGGATAGTGACGCGGGAAG
>JBAYXY010000055.1:0-3522 GCA_041673285.1 Minisyncoccota bacterium | reverse complement strand
TTGAAAAAATTAAAGAAAACAAAGAAGCCTATTTAAACAAAATCAAAGAAGTTGGAGAAGAAAATATGAAGCAAATTGAAAAAATAGCTTCTCTAAGAGTAATTGATACCATGTGGCAAGAGCATTTAGAAAATATGGAAAGCCTAAGAGAATCCGTTAGAATTAGAGCTTATGGCCAAAGAGACCCTTTAATTGAATACAAAAAAGAAGGAAGAAAAATGTACGAGGATTTATTAGCTATGATTGACACCATGAGTACTGACTCCATTTTAAGAGCACAAATAACAATTCAGCCAAAAGAAGTTATTAAACAAGTTGAAAAAGCTCAGAAAATAGGAAGAAATGATCCTTGTCCTTGCGGTTCCAAAAAGAAGTATAAGCATTGTTGCGGGAAGTAAAACCATTCTTAGAAAGCTTAATTATTCTCTTAAAGTTTAATAAAATAGTATAAAGTTTAAATTAAGATAAATAATAATTATAATTTTTATGAAAAAAATATTCTATATCATTATCATCGTCTTAGTTCTTGTTTTTACTTGTCTTTTTTTGCAAAATCAAAATTCAGCTTCTCTTACCCTTATCTCTCCAAATGGGGGAGAAGTCTTAGAAGCAGGCTCTACTTATACAATTAAATGGAGCAGTAAAAACATTCCTACTGATAACAAAATCTCTATCAGTATTCGTCGAGAAGCAACAGCAACTGAGGGACAGGAATTTGACCCGCTTATCTTTTTTGACCTAGATAATACTGGTAGTGTAGAGTGGACAGTTTCTAATATGTATCCTGAAGGAGACTATTTATTAAGCATTGCTAGTTATTCTTTTATGCCAGTAGCTGATCCTCTTATTGATGAAAGTGATGCTCCTTTCCAGATTGTAAAGCTCTCTCAAACCTATTTTAATGAAGATTTTGAATATAGTTTAAACTATCCCCATAGTTTAATTTTAAGAGAGTTTGAGGAAATAAGTGATGGAGCAGGTTTCCATCTTAAAGATGAAACATTTACTGAATGTATTACTGTATCAGCAAGAGAAAAAGCAAAAAGCCTAGAAAATCTTTCTTTTGATGAATATGTTAAAAAAGCAGGAATAGAAGAAATCCAAGATTTTTTAAGATTAAACTCTATTGAAAAAGTAACCACAATAAGTGGACTTATTGGTTATAAAACTACTTGGGCTTATGCTTTCTTAGGTGGAGAAGAAAAAATCTCTTTACCCATTACATACTTTGAAGACCCTCATAACATCCAAAGAACAATTCAATTAAATTTAAACGACTCAAGCTGTGAAGATATTTATAATGAGATGCTCTTACACTTTTGATTTAAAAGTTGACAAATTGACATTTTAGCACTATATTTCAATTATATGACAAATAAAAAACTCAATTTGTACTTTATTCTCTTAATCATACTTGCCCTCTTTGCAGGTATGTTTCTATTTCCAAAGGTACCCAATAGTGCCATTGCTTTTGTCAATGAAAAAGCCAAACTTGATTTACCATTTTTAAATGAAAAACCTTTTAATTTAGGACTAGATCTTAAAGGCGGTGTTCATTTAGAATATTCTGCAGACCTAAGTCAAGTTAAAAAAGAAGAAAAAGAAAATGCCATGCAGGGACTTCGAGATGTTATTGAAAGAAGAGTAAATATTTATGGTGTCACAGAGCCTATCGTTCAAATCTATGGAAGCGATAGAGTTGTTGTTGAACTTCCAGGAGTGGAAAGCATTGATGACGCTATTGATTGGATTGGAGAAACCCCCTTATTAGAGTTTCTAGAGGAAAGAGACGAGGAAGAGATTGAAGAAATTAAAGCTATGTGGGAGCAAATAGAGGGAAAAACATTTGAAGAGATTACAGAAATTGAAGGTTTTGAAAAAGCATTTGAAAGCCCATACAAAAAAACAGAACTCACAGGAAAGTATTTAAGTAAAGCCAGCCTCTCATTTGATCAAATCACATTTAGGCCAATCATTGAGCTTGAGTTTGATGATGAGGGTGCAAAACTATTTGAAGAAATCACAGAAAGAAACATTGGAAAAACAATTGCCATTTTCCTAGATGGAAACCCTATTATCGGTGATTTTTATGCTCCAAGAGTTGATGAAAAAATATCAGGAGGAAAGGCTGTTATAAGGGGAGAGTCAAGCACTGATGAAGTTAAAACAATTGTTCAAAGGCTAAACCAAGGAGCCTTGCCCGTCCCCTTGTCATCTCCTATTGTTCAACAAAAAGTTGGCCCAACCTTAGGTCAAGTTTCGCTTGAAAGTGCAGTCAAGGCAGGTATTGTAGGGTTTATTGCACTCGCGCTATTCCTCACCCTTTTCTATAACTTCCCAGGATTTTTAGCAACATTCTCTCTTTTAATCTATGCATTACTATTATTCTCAGTTATTAAAATAACAGGCGCAACTTTAACCTTAGCAGGCATTGGTGGTATTATTCTATCCATTGGAATGGCAGTTGATGGAAACATTTTAATCTTTTCAAGAATGAAAGAAGAAAAAGATGAAAGCACAAATATTTTTTCCGCAATAGAAAGAGGCGTTGAAAGAGCATGGCCCTCTATTAGAGATGGAAACATTACAACTTTAATTGTTGCTATTATTCTTTATCTTTTAGGAACAAGCTTTGTTAAAGCCTTTGCATTTACGTTAATTCTTGGTATTCTTTTAAGCTTATTCGCTTCCATGGTTGTTACAAAAATATTCCTCTTATTCTTTGCAAGAGGATTCTTCGTTAAATTAAAAAAGATTTGGTAATAAAATTATGTTAAACTTTCTTAAATATTCTAAAATCTACTTTGGAGTCGCCATTATCCTTGCTATCGCTAGTATTGTTTCCTTAGCTTGTTTTGGCTTAAACTTAGGAATGGATTTTGAAGGAGGCACCTCTGTAAAAGTAGAATATCAAAACAAGATTTCAAATATTGAAGATTTTAAAGCTAATTTAAGTCTTGAAAGCTATGAAATCCAAAGTTTTGGAGACAAAGGAATCATTCTGAAAATTAAAAGCAAGGATATTGATGCAGAAAAATACAATCAGATTTTAAATGAACTTGAAGTATCAGATAATCAAATCATTGATTCAGAGCTTCAAACAATCAGTCCTGTTGTTGGAAAAGAATTAAAAAACAAAACTATTCTTGTTGCTTTTGTAGCATTGCTTTCTATGCTTTTATACATTGCGTTTGCCTTTAAAAAAGTATCAGGTCCCATTTCTTCATTTCAATATGGATTAGTTTCAACTCTAATGCTTTTTAATGATATTTTAATTCCATTAGGAATTCTTGCTGTTTTAGGAAAATTCTATAACATTGAATTTACAATTCCTATCGTCACTGCAATTCTAGCTGTTATCGGCTACTCTATAAATAACAACATTGTTATCTTTGATAGAATAAGAGAAAATCTTCGCTTAAATACAAAATCAAGCTACAGCGAAGTCGTTAACATTAGCCTAAATCAAGTTATTACAAGATGTATTAACACATCTTTAACTACACTCTTTGTTTTAATCTC
>JBAYXY010000054.1:0-3534 GCA_041673285.1 Minisyncoccota bacterium | reverse complement strand
TAGGCTTTCCATATTTTCTAAATGCTCTTGCCACATGGTATCAATTACTCTTAGAGAAGCTATTTTTTCAATTTGCTTCATATTTTCTTCTCCAACTTCTTTGATTTTGTTTAAATAGGCTTCTTTATTTTCTTTAACCTTTTCAAGTAAAAGTTCTCTTAAAGTTCCCTTGTCAGCTTTTTTTAAGATATCATCTCTTTCATTGTAGATTCTTGTTCTTTGGAGATTTAAAACATCATCGTATTCTAATGTGTGCTTTCTTGAATCAAAGTGCATGCCTTCAATTTTGGTTTGTGCGGACTCAACAGATTTAGTGATTAAACCGTTTTCAATAGGCATATCCTCAGGAATATTAAGCCTTTCCATAACCATCATAATTCGATCTCCTCCAAAGATTCTGATTAAATCATCTTCTAAGGATAAATAGAATTCAGAAGCTCCTGGGTCTCCTTGTCTTCCTGCTCTTCCTCTTAATTGGTTGTCTATTCTTCTAGCTTCGTGCCTTTCTGTTCCAATAACAAAAAGTCCTCCTAATTGAATAACTTCCTCTTTTTCTTTGTCTGTTGAGGGATTTCCGCCAAGTAAAATATCAACCCCACGACCTGCCATATTTGTGGCAACGGTGACGGCTCCTTTTTTTCCTGCTTGGGCAATGATTTCTCCTTCTTTTTCATGGTTTTTTGCATTTAAAATGTGATGAGGAATGCCCTCTCTTTCTAAAAGTTTTCCTAAGTATTCATTTTTATCAATAGAGGTTGTTCCAACTAATACTGGTTGGCCCTTTTCATACTTTTCCTTAATTGCTTGAACAACTGCATTAAACTTTCCTTTTTCTGTTTTAAAGATTTTATCTTTTAAATCTTTTCTGATTGTTGTTTTGTTTGTAGGAACAATAATAACATCAAGACCATAGACTTTGTCAAACTCTTCTGCAGAAGTGGTGGCTGTTCCTGTCATTCCTGCTATTTTTTTATACATTCTAAAATAGTTTTGGAAGGTAATTGAGGCTAATGTTAGTGATTCAGGTTTTACAAAAACATTTTCTTTAGCTTCAATGGCTTGATGTAAGCCAGAAGACCATCTTCTTCCTGGCATAAGTCTTCCTGTAAAAGGATCAACAATAATGATTTCTCCGTCTTTAACAACATAATCCTTGTCTTTTGTAAACAAGACATTTGCTTTTAAGGCTTGTTCTAAAAAGTGCAAGTATTTGATGCCTCTTTCGTTGTAAATATCCCCTTGGCCTAGGATTTCTTCAATTTTGTTGATTCCCTTTTCTGTTAAGGTGACTGCTTTTAATTTTTCATCAATTTCAAAATCTTTTTCTTTGTTTAACCTTGGAATAATTTTTGCAAACTCTAAATACCATTTAGAAGATTCTGTATCAGGGGCTGAAATGATTAAAGGTGTTCTTGCTTCATCAATTAAAACAGAATCAACTTCATCAACAATGACAAAGTTTAAATCTCTTTGAACTTTATCACTTAAATTAAAGACCATATTATCTTTTAAGTAGTCAAATCCTAGCTCATTGTTTGTGGTATAAGTGATGTCTGCTAAATAGGCTTGTTTTCTTGTACACGGCTTTAAATAGTCTTCAACAACCTTAAACCCGCCGATTAAATCTCTAACCTTGTCCTCCTCTTCCTCTTTTTTAAATTCTGGGTCGTATAAAAAGGATTGTTCGTGATTTAAACAAGAACAAGACAGACCTAAGAAGTGATAGATTTGTCCCATCCAAACCATATCTCTTCTGGCTAAATAATCATTTACAGTAACTAAATGTGCGCCTTTTTCAGATAAGGCATTTAAGTAAAGAGGAAGAGTGGCTGTTAATGTTTTTCCCTCACCTGTTTTCATTTCAGCAATTTTCCCTTGATGCAAAGCAATGCCTCCAATGAGCTGTACATTGTAATGTCTTTGGTTTAAGACTCTTTTTGAGGCTTCTCTTAAAAGTGCAAAGGCTTCTTCCAAAATGTCATCTAAGGCTTCTTTGTTTTTTAATCTATTTTTAAACTCTTGTGTTTTTTTAGGAAAATCTTCATCTTTTAGTTTGGAATACTCTTCTTCTAAAATGTCAATCTTATTTAACACTGGGGTGAGTTTTTTTATGTATTTTTCATTGGCATCACCAAAGATTTTAGATAAATTAAACATAGCTTATATTTTATAGAATTTGGGAATAACCATTGAAGATAAATGAATTTCAGGGGAATAATATTTTAAACCTCTGGCTTCTTCAAATTGCTTAAATCTTGTATTTAAAATTCTTAAAGTAATCTCTGAGACATCAATCTTTTTAGAACAGATTTGTATTCCTAAACTTGATAAAAATTGTAAATTAAAAGACGATTTTAAAAATGTTTCATATTTAAAAATTGACTTCATTGTTTTAAACTCTTTTTGAATGGCTGACGGTTCTTTAAAAAATCCATTAGCAATAGAAACCATGCCTTCTTTTGTTAGTGAATTAAAAACGTGCTTTAAAAAGGTTTTATCTTTTACGTTTGAATCAATAATGACGACATCAAAAAAGTTTTGAAAGTTTTTAATGTATTCTTTTGGATTGTCAAAGATGATCTTACTATTTGAACCTTTTAAATGAGGAAAGTTTTCTTCAAAAGTTTCTTGTAATTCTTTTTTGTCTGAAATTAAATAAACTTCATTAACGTTTTTATGTTTAATGATTTCTTTTATAATTCCTCTGTCAAAATCACTGATTAAGAGCACTTTTTCTGGTTTTGGATGTGAAAACATGACAGAATGAGCAATGAGCTCACTAAAAATGAACTCATAATTTTCAGCAAAATGAACTGCTCCATTTAAAATGAAAAGTTTTCCTAGTGCGCTATTCTGAATAACTTCTATTTTAGTTCCATTTTTTGTTTTAGAATAAATATTTTTTTTAACTCGGTATCCGATTTTGAAATCTGCTTCGGATGTTTTTTCATAAAAATACTTCATTGTCTTTTTTCTCTATATTTTTTAATCTGTATCTGTAAACTATCTTTAACATCAACAATGGCTTTTCTTAAATCATCCATTGTTGACTCTGCTCTTAAGAGTTTTCCTTTAACTTGAATTTGTGTTTCTGCTCTAAAAACATTTCCTTTGCTTTGTTTGTTCCCTATTTTTTCTAATTCTACTTCAGCTAGTAATAATTCTGGATTCTCTAAAAATCTTTCTAAGCTTTTAATTCTTTTTTTGGTAAATTCTTCAAGCGCAGTGTTTAATGTTAGGTTTTTAGTCTTAATTTCAATGTTCATAAGTATTTAAACTATAGCACTAAAATGATTTTTTTACAACTTAGCTAAGTCTTTTAATTTCTTCTTTTAGATCAATATTAAATCTTTTTTTAACCTCTTTTTTAATGATTAAAATGAGAGCTTCAACATCTTCTGAGGTGGCGTTTCCTAGATTAATAATCCAATTAGCATTTATATCTGAAACAATGGCATCACCGATTCTTTTTCCTTTAAGTCCGCAATCATCAATGAGTTTTCCTGCAAAATAGTTTTCACCATTTTTAAAGAT
>JBAYXY010000053.1:0-3576 GCA_041673285.1 Minisyncoccota bacterium | reverse complement strand
TAACAATTCCAAAAACCAGTGACAAAATGCTCAATATCATATAGGCCGGCCAGTAGTGTCTGTATGGCTTAGCATAAGCCAGTAGTCTTAAAAATGTCTTCATCTTTTAATTTTCTTTACTCTCTTTACTCTCTTCGTAATCGACATATTCTCCAACAGAATTATCTACAACCTTTTCTCTTGGCTTGTTGTCGCTTATAATTGTTTCTCCCTCTTCCCTTATCGTATTTGAATCAGAAAACCCGGATTGGTTCGGGTTCATGAATTGCCCGAATTTTTTCTTAATCCACCAGCGCAGCAAGAGTGGTCCCAATCTGGCGATAAGCCAGAAAATAATTACAGTAACGACTATAAATGTAACAAATCCTTCCATTATTTTACTTTTTTGGTATCCCCTGTCTCAAGATTGAGTCTGTAATTTTTGTTTCCGGTAACCTTAACAATGACCTCATTGTCTGAAACAACTTTAACGGGGGTGTTTGGCAAAAGCTCAAACCTTTTTAATTCTCTTGTAACTTCAATTCCATTAATTGTATAAATCCTCGTCTTTAAAACAGTTTTAAGAATCCAGTATCTGTTTTTTCCTACCTTGAGCAACTCTGGGAATGCTTTAATCGTTTCCTTTGCAGTTATATCGCTCCATGCTTCAAACGGGCGGCATTCCCTGTCATAAAGCCTCAGCGTGTTGTCTATATGAAGAAGCATAATTGCAAATTCTCCGTTGTCTCCTGTTTTGTAAACTTTTGGTCCTAAAAGAATAAGTTCATTTACTTTTTTAGGATAAGGGTTAACAAAACGTCCGAGCCTGTCAAGAAGGAAAAGTTGATTTCCGCTTGCAAAAAGCATTTGGAGTTTTCCGTTTCCAAACATATCAACTTGTTCTACATATCCTCTCAGCGGGGTAGAAAAAGGAACAGTCCATATACCTTTTTTGTCTTTATCCGCCAGTTGCAGTTTAAAATTCGGGAACTGAATAAGATATTCTATCTCTCCATTATTGAAATTTTTTACTTCAAATGGCCCGGTAGGGATTTTCACGATACTGTCTTTTTCCCATCCGGCAGGTTTCCCGCCTTCGACTGCCTTAGGTGCCGGTAGCTTGTCCAGCTGTTCGGCATATAGAAGCAGTTCAAAGTTGACTTTACCTTCCTCCGGAACTAGACGGAACGAAGCGAACTCCAGATTCGCCTGCTTTAATACATTTTCCACATCTTTTCTCAATAACGGTTTGAAGAACGAAGCAACAGAATCCTGCAGATTCGTTGCGTTCATCATTATTGTTAAAGGACTTCCTTTTAAGTCCAGCCGGCCGGAAACAGATGTCTGGTCAACGAAATCTGCCATAGTAAAGTTTAAAAAATTCCCTTTTGCAAACTCTCTCATTAAATCGGAGGGCCCTATTATCATCCAGTGCCCCTTTATGCAAAAACTTTCTTCCCTGCAGTTATCAAATATCGAACCGAAAATTTCTTTAAGTACTCCCTTGTTCTCAAATTTTAAAACTGAGTCCTTTAAATCGGCAGAAGATTTGCTGAATATTGATGAAAAAAACTTTTTAAAACCAGTAGGTTCTTCCATACGCACAAGCGACACCCACTCAAAATTGCTTCCATAGGGAATGGCTGCAATTGCAACCTCTTTAGGATATTTTGACAGGAACCACTCCCGGCCCTTGTCGTTTGTCTCAGGATTAAGACGCTTATTAAGCTCTCTGTACCCTCTGTAGGAAAGCAGGTATCCGTCAAAATCTTCGACAGGGATTGAAACAGATATGAACGTATTGAATGGTAATATTTCATAAGCCTCAGAATCTCCGCCAATTTTATTAAGAAAACTGCTGGTAAAGTTTCCGACACCTTTTAGGTTAATTAGCTCTCCTTTGAAAAGATAATGGTTGTCCTCAAATTCCCCCTCGACAACACTCCAGGCAGAGAATTTCGATGCAAAATCGGCATATCCCAGATATTTTCCCACTGCCAGTCCGGAGAATAATTTCCCTAGGTTTTGGTGGTTTACAAACAGCAAGGTTTTATTTAATACTTTCTCCTTTGCAAGTTTTTCAAAATCTGGATTATCCATTATAGACGTACCGGAATTCAGGTGCCTTACCGAAGATTCCACAAGTATGGGAGATGTTGAAGCAATAAGGTATCCTTTGTAAATTGTAAAATCCAGTCCCTTTATGCTGTAAATTTCGGCGCCACCAAGTACTCTTTTATTTAAAGATTCGGAGTCGCCCTTTAAACGTTCAATTAAAAGTGAATAATCAAGACTGCCCTTGCCGGTATTCATGCAAAAAAGCAGAGAAACTTCTCCTTTCGAAGAATAATGAAGGGATGTCAGCGCATCGGATGCCGCCAGCTCTTTAAATGAAACCTCACTCTTTGCCAGAAAAATGAGCTTATTTATAAACTTATAAAGGGGATTACTGCGGTTAATAAATTTTGAGAAGAGGTTCTTCTGGTTGTAATAGGACGTTTCAATCGTCTGCGGGCCATCGAAGACATATACTGCAATTGCGTCAACAGGAACAGCATAGACACTTTTGAGTACCCTGGCAGGAGCCTCTTCGCCCTTCTTTTTATTTTGTAATGTATTATTCAGGAGAAAAAAACCTGATATAGCCGCAATCAATGTGATTGCCGAAAATATGTATACCTTTTTGTTCCATTTCATAAGCTTGCAAAGTTATTAAAAATCTAAAAGATGCGCAAATATGAAAAATAGAGTATTTTCTAAAATATTTATATATTTGTGTCCGTTTTTCAAACAATTTATAGTCAAATTCATTTAAAGAGTTTCAATTTCATGGATTCATTCATAAAGTATAATATCAACCCGTTGGTTGCCCATCTTAACAAGCGCCCGTTTGATTTCAATAAGAAAGACATCATAAAATTTGTTGTTGACAAGGAGATCCGAATTTTAAATTTCAGGTATGTTGCTGCCGACGGTAGATTAAAAACATTAAATTTCCCGATAACCAGCCTTCAGTACCTTGATTCTCTTCTTTCATACGGCGAGCGGGTAGACGGCTCAAGCCTGTTTCCCTTTATTGAAGCAGGTTCAAGTGATTTATACATTGTTCCCCGTTACTCAACGGCCTATGTCGATCCGTTTTCGGAAATTCCGGCTCTTGGCCTGCTCTGTTCCTATTTCACAAAAGAGGGCGCTCCTCTTGAAAGTGCTCCTGAATATACTCTTTTAAAAGCCAGCCGCTCATTCACAAAAGCAACAGGGCTCAAATTCGAGGCAATGGGGGAACTGGAATTCTATGTGATTGACAGAGCAGATGGATTATATCCGACTGTTGACCAAAAAGGATATCATGAGTCTCAACCATTCACAAAATTTGAACACTTCCGCACCGATGCAATGAATCTCATTGCCCAAACCGGTGGAATGATAAAATACGGGCACTCGGAAGTTGGCAATTTTACGCTCGATGGTAAAATCTATGAACAAAACGAAATAGAATTCCTTGTAAATCCTGTTGAAACTGCTGCAGACCAGCTTGTGATGGCAAAGTGGATTATCCGTACTCTTGCATATCAGTACGGGCTGGATGTTACCTTT
>JBAYXY010000052.1:0-3636 GCA_041673285.1 Minisyncoccota bacterium | reverse complement strand
TCAATTCATTTGCAACGACTACGATTTCGTTGGTAAGCAATCTAATTGGAGCAAAGCAAATAGAAAAGGTGAAGCCGACTTGCCGCCGTGTTATTACGCTGAATTATGCATTCGGTATTCCGCTTATATTGTTGGCTTTTGCTTTTTCAGGTGTTCTTTTGCGATTGTTCACCAATGAGGTGGCAGTTATTCACACGGCGTTTTACCCGTTTTGTGTAATGCTATCGACATTCATTATTTCCGTACCCGCTTACACCTATTGCAATACGGTAATAGGCATGGGCAACACCAAAATAGCCTTCATATTTCAGATGATAAACATAACTATCTATTTGGCTTATCTGTTCCTGCTTTCACGCACTGAGGGTATTCCATTGGCGATGTACTGGACTTCCGAACAGCTATATGTTATCGTATTGCTTGTGTTGTCCTTGCTGTATCTCAAAAGGAATAAATGGCAAAATAAGAATTTATAGTTCCAATAAATATTTAGTTATGTGGAATATTCTTGACACCAAACTATATGTGATTTTGTCTGACCCATTTACAAGAGTGATTCAGATTCGGAAATAAAGGAAGCCTATAAAGAATTTGTCGAAAGATTAATCCTATATCTGGATACGGAAACAGATAATATAAAACGTGTTCGCCTAATCAATATGACATAGGTAGAGTTTGAAACGATAAAGTCTTTGGAACTTTCATACGGGGCGAAAAAGGATATATTGAAGATTGTGTATTCGGACAAAGTGTTATCGCTGATAAATAAGGAGCTGGATTTGATACACCGCCAGATGGAACATCCGAAGTATTTTATCAGGATAGAAACCGACTGGAAGTCTCCTTTATTCCTGAATCCCGATATCATTAATTACACGGACGTCATGGAAAATATCTGTGGATTTTACTATTTACACTGTATTAATGGGATTAATGGAAGGAATGTCCCTTTCAGTTTGTTAGTAAACGGATTTGAGCATTTGTTCAACTTCAAATTTGCCGACCAGTATAAGAAACGGGATGAAGTAATCAAACGAAAGTCCAATAAGCGAACAGGATTCTTAGACCGCATGGGTACTGCTATTAACCAGAAAGCCAAAGAAGAAGGCTATTGGTAAAAAATTCATTTTTTAATTGTTGTAAATCAGCGCATTATAAATTATTTATAAAACAGGTGAGTGTAGCAAGTCTCACATACTGGTAGAGGAGATTATTAACTCCTCTATGCTATTAAGAAGTATGAGAGAGGGATACAACACTTTTAGAGAGGTTTTGAACAGTAAAGATGAGCTTAGATTAGACCAATGGCTCGAGAAGTATAAGTCGACCAAAATACGGAGGATTATAAGTTTTATAAATGGCATTAATCTTGATTTAAAAGCAGTAAAAAATGCCATTAAATACCCTTGGAGTAAAGGAGTTGTAGAGGGTCATGTAAACAGATTAAAAAACAAGAAAAGAGAAATGTATGGCAGGGCGGGATTTGAGCTGTTAAGACGAAAGGTAGTTCTTTCCAACTCAGGATAGTCTGCACCAAATTTGACGAAGAACCCCGTTTCACCGGAATAAACAATTATTCGGCAAAATCCTGACTGGCGAATTGGTTAAATTCTACTGCAAATGTGACTGATTCGAAGATAGTTCGTATTTTCGCAGACGATAATTGATAGAAATAGATAAGATGGATAAGCTGAACATTCTTTGGACAACGGATAATAAAAATACGATATTCAATATGCTTTCTATGTATGCTATTAACTCGAAAAAGAGAGGGTGGTGGAAAGAGGTAAACGTGATTTTATGGGGAGCGTCCGTAAAACTTGCAGGCCATGACACACAAGTCCAGACTGAGATTTTAGAAATGTTGCAAAATGGCGTATCGGTAGAGGCCTGCAAGGATTGTAGCGATAATTTTAATGTTTCCGACACCTTGTCGGAGTTGGGGATAAACGTAAGATATATGGGACAACACTTGACAGAATATTTGAAAAATGAGGAGAAAATAATAACAATTTGACCAAAATGAAATTAGATAATTTACCTGTTGAAGAAATAGGAAGACTTTTCCCTATATATATCGTTCCTTATAATCCTAATTGGAAAATACTATTTGAGAAAGAAAAGAATTTGATAACAAGCGTTTTAAGCAATGATATAATATTATTGGTTATAGAACACTTAGGTAGTACCTCTGTTGAAGGACTTGCGTCTAAACCTACGATTGATATTTTACTCGAAGTGCCGAATTTGAATGATGAGTTAAAACAGACGCTCATTCACAAATTATCAAAAATCGATTATGGGAACATGGATAACGTGGAAGACGATCACAGAATGACCTTCGGCAAAGGTTATGATGAAAATTATTTAACCACACAATCCTATCATTTACATATTCGGGAAAAAGGAAATTATCCACAAGACGAGATTTATTTTAGAGATAGTTTGCGTGAAAATCCAGACATACGAGATGAATATGCGAAATTGAAATATTCATTAGCTGAAAAATACAAATATAATCGGGAAGAATATACACGGGCAAAAACGGAATTTATAAAAAGAATTACAGAACTGCAAAAAAGGAAAATGAGTGAGATTCCGATACGAAAGATAAAAGAAAGTGAGGGGATACTGAAAGACTTGTTATATGAATCAATCTATCAGCCAGACGAAGAGAATCTAAAATAAAAAATTTCCGGATATTTGATGAAATACCTTTATTGTCCAACAAAGGAATTAACATCATAATTGGAGAAAATAATTCCGGCAAAACAGCGATCATTGATGCTTTGAGGATATAACAAATCCGTATAAATCAGAGTTTATACGGATTTGTATTCTTTTGAACTTCAAAAAGTGGAGCTGGAGAGATTCGAACTCTCGTCCAAACGAGGAATTAATTTGCTTTCTACATGTTTATCTTTGCTTTAATTGTCGGGGAGGAGCAAGACCAAAGCTACCGACTCTTCCCTTATCCTCTAAGGTTTCGCTCAGCGTTCGAGGCGTCCGCTAAACTATTTCCGATATTGCTGCACCACCTGATCGGACCGCTTCGGAACCACAGCATCCGGGTGATGTTACGTCCCCACAACTATTGCAGGGATTAAGCTTTAATCTACTGTGCTTCGATCAAGCAGCGTAAGCGTAATTGTTTTCGCCAGTTAATTGTTCGTTGTCTGAGATTTAAGTGCAAGCCAACCACGCACTACATGCTTACAAACCACTTCTACCCGCTGTCAAAACCGGTCAGCCCCGTGATTGTATTTTCCGACGAATAACGCTTTATTGACGGATTAAATTTGACTACAAAGATAATGTTTTATGTAGATTATCGTTAGTTTTGTCGAATTATAACGCATGAAATATGGAAAACACGTTAGGATATCCACAAAAGAAATATCCGGAGCCGGTTAAACGGTATTGTCAAACGTTGGAACTGAAAGACGATCCGGAATTAATTAAAGAGTACATCAATCGGCATAGCGAATTGCGTCACTGGCCAAAAATAGTAGAAGGAATTCGGGCCGTCGGTATTCTTGAAATGGAAATATACCTTTTGGGAACGACACTTTTTATGATTGTGGAAACACCACTTGATTTTGAATGGGAGTCTGCTTTTGAAAAATTAGCGGGGCT
>JBAYXY010000051.1:0-3710 GCA_041673285.1 Minisyncoccota bacterium | reverse complement strand
AGAATTTAAAATAAATAAAGAAATTGAAGAATTTGAAAAAGATTTAAAAGAAACAGGAAATATTAAAAACATTATAAAAATATAATTATATGAAAAGAACGTTAAATATAGATACTCTAAAAAAAATAGGAGAAGATGTTATTTTAAAAGGATGGGTTAATAGCATCAGAACACATGGGAAAATTACATTCATTGATTTAAGAGATGAAACAGGAATCACTCAAATCGTTTTAAAAGAAAAGCTTGATCTAAAACCAGAATACATTCTAGAAATTTTAGGAGAAGTTAAAGAAAGACCAGACAATATGAAAAACGCTGAAATCATAACAGGCTCCATAGAAATTAAAGCAAAGAACATAAAAGTTTTGTCCAAGGCAAAAACAATGCCTTTTCCTATTGACAATGACGGATATGAAATTAACGAAAAACACAGATTAGAATATCGCTACATAGATTTAAAAAGAGAAAGACTTAAAAAAAATCTTCAAAAAAGGTTTGAAACAATTTTCTTAATGCGAAAAATCTTAAAGGAAAAAGGTTTTACTGAAATTGAGACTCCTATTCTAACAAAATCAACACCAGAAGGAGCCAGAGATTTTGTCGTACCTTCAAGAAATTTTAAAGGACTATTTTACGCACTTCCGCAAAGCCCTCAGCAATACAAACAACTTTTAATCTCCGCTGGATTTGAAAAATACTTCCAAATAGCAAGGTGTTTAAGAGATGAAGACCCAAGAGGAGACAGACAACCTGAATTCACACAACTAGACCTTGAAATGGCTTTCCCAGAATCTGAAAAAGATATTATGGACTTAATAGAAGAAATCTATATTAAAGTTGTCAAAGAGTTATTTAAAGAAAAACACATTACTGAGATTCCTTTTCCTAAAATGACTTATAAAGAAGCTCTTCAAAAATATGGAACAGATAAACCCGATTTAAGAAAAAACAAAGAAGATAAAAACGAACTTGCATTTTGGTTTATTACTGATTTTCCTATGTTTGAATGGAAAGAAGAATATAAAAAATGGGGAGCCATGCATCATCCTTTTACACTTCCTCAAGAAAAAAACATTGAAGAAATAAAAAAGAACCCAAAAAACATTTTAGCTCATCAGTTTGACCTTGTTTTAAATGGGTTTGAAATAGGAGGAGGCTCTTTAAGAACACATGATGTCCTTATGTTAAAAACCTGCTTTGAGGTAATGAATCATTCAGAAAAAGAAACCAAAGAACAATTCAAGCATTACTTTGATGCATTTGAATATGGAATTCCCCCACATGGAGGAATTGCTTCTGGCTTAGATAGATTTTTTGCTGTTGTTTTCAATGAAAACTCTATTAGAGAAGTTATTGCTTTCCCTAAAACAGGAGATAACAAAGACTTAATGCTAAAAGCTCCTGACAAAATATCAAAAGAGCAGTTAAAAGAACTTGGATTAAAATGAAAAAAAATGCTTTCTTTTTTCTAATACTTCTCCTTATACTATTTTCAAGCTGTTTTAATATCTCAAAAGCAGAAACAATCTTAAAAAAAAATCAGACTTTTACTACAAACAAAGATCTCTTTAAGCCTTTCAAGTCTAAAAACACTAATCCAAACATTCAAGCAAATATTGCGTCCTCTGTTCTGCTAAATAATAACAATAAGATCATCCTTTATGAAAAAAACTTGAATGAAAAAACATCTATTGCCTCACTTTCAAAATTAATGACAGCTATTATCGTGCTTGATCATTATCCCCTTGATTCAAAAATTCTCGTAGATAAAGAAATGATGAAAGTCTGGGGAACATCTAGAAATATACAAATAGGGGATTACATAGAAATCAAAGATCTTTTATACATTATGCTTTTAGAATCAAACAATGATGCTTCTGAATGTTTGTCTGCAAAATTAAATAGAAGCAATTTTATCATCCTCATGAATGAAAAAGCAAAGCAATTAAAAATGAAACAAACTAGCTTTGTGAATCCAAGCGGACTAGACGAAGACAATGGCACATATAATGTTTCTTCTGCAAAAGACTTAACTCTTTTAATTTATGAAATTATTGGAAACTATCCAGAAATAGTAGAGATTCTATCAAAAAAAGAATATGATTTTATAAATGAAAATGGAATCATTTACAAAATAAAAAATACAAATATCATGCTCGAAGAGTTTTCCTATAAGGCTTGGGGAAAAACAGGTTATACATTGTCAGCAAATGAATGCTTGATCTTAATGACAAAAACTCCCTTAAATGATACAATTATAAATATTGTAATAAAAGCAAATAATAGATTTTTAGAAATGAGAAATCTAATAACTTGGGTTAATAATACTTTTTCTTTTTAAATATGACAATTGAGATTTACAACGCCATAAGACTTTTGTCTTTAACAGCAATAAGCTCCATTATAGCAATTATATTTGCACATTTTTTAATTCCTTATCTAAACAAAAAACAATTTTGGAAAAAGAAAGTAAGGTCCCTTACCATTGATGGAAAAGAAGCAAAAGTATTTGCTAAGCTTCACAAACACAAAGAGGTTGGAACTCCAAGAGGAGGAGGAGTCATTATCTGGGGAACAATATTTTTAATGGCTCTTTTTTTTGCTTTTTTGCCTAAAATAACTGATGTTTGGTGGCTCCAAAATCTAAATTTCATCTCAAGAGAAGAAACATGGCTTCCTTTCTTTACAATAATTACCGCCTCTATCATTGGCCTTATTGATGATATGTGCGTTGTCTGGGGAAAAGGAAAATACATTGGTGGAGGCTTAAAATTCTCATTAAGATTTTTTCTTGTTTCGCTCATAGGTCTTATCGGTGGTCTTTGGTTCTATTTCAAATTAGGCTGGACATCTATTCATATTCCTTTACTTTTTGATTTTCCTCATGGAATTGACATAGACTTCGGAATCTTTTTTATCCTTATCTTTATCATTGTTTGTTTAGCCTCATGGGCAGGAGGAGTTGTTGATGGAATTGATGGACTTGCAGGAGGAACTTTTGCTTCAATATTTGCAGCCTTTTCCATTATTGCTTTTTCTCAAGGTAGCTATAACTTAGCCATATTCTGCTCTATTATAGCAGGCACCCTCTTTTCGTTTCTCTGGTTTAATATTCCTCCTGCCAAGTTTTATATGGGAGAAACAGGCGTTTTAGGACTCTCAATAACCATGGCTGTAGTAGCATTTTTAACAAACTCTGTTTTTGTTCTTCCTATTTTAGCAGGTATTTTAGTAATTGAAGCAGGCTCTGTTATTATACAACTTCTTTCAAAAAAATTTAGAAATAAAAAAATATGGCAATCAACACCAATCCATCACCACTTGGAAGCCATTGGCTGGACAGGGCCCCAAATCACAATGAGGTTTTGGCTTTTTGGAATTGTTCTTGCTACAATAGGAACTGCCATTCAACTACTATGGATTTAAGAAAAAAACATCCAATTTTTAGATATAAAAAATATGAATATAATTTTGAAAATAAAGATTTAAACATTTCTTTTACTTTTTTAATTGAACCAAACATTGTTTTTAAACCAAAACTTAAAATTAAAAATATTCAAAAGAAAAAGTTTAATCAAAACATTCTTGAAAACCTAATCTTTAACTTAGGCCTGATAGAACTTGTAAGCTATTATAAAGCTGTATGCTCCCCTAAAATAATTATTGAATGCGGAAAAACAAATACAGAGTTTTGGAAAAAACTATACATT
>JBAYXY010000050.1:0-3870 GCA_041673285.1 Minisyncoccota bacterium | reverse complement strand
TTCAAAAGGCAAAACTCTTTTTAAAACAATGGGAATTAAGCAAAACAAAAACAAAAGCAAAAGTCCATCTTTAGAAAAAATAATACCTAGCACGTATGAAACAACCGTTCCTATTCCTGCTGTCCAAATCATAGTACTAATTAAAACAGGAATCAAGAGTATTATCCCTATTAAAAAATTAAAAGCAAAAATTGCTCCTAAAAGTGTAGCAATCCCCCGCCCCCCCTTAAAGTTCAAAAACACAGAATAATTATGCCCCAAAACAACAAAAAATCCTGCCATTGCTTGAGCAACAAAACAAAACCCAAACTCTTTTGCTAAAAAAACAACCACAAATCCCTTTAAAACATCAAACACAAATGTTAAAACTCCAGGCAAGACTCCAACATTTTTCATCACATTTGAAGTAGAAGCCTTTTTCCAACCAATCTCTAATATGTTTTTTTTAGAAAACAATCTTGTAAAAATAAAGGCAAAAGGAATTGCCCCTAAAATATAGCTTGAACTAAATAATATGATTAATTTTAAAAACTCACTCATTTTTTGTAATCTTCTAACTGTTTTTTAATTCTCTCACTATGCCGTATTATAATCAAAAAAGTTGCAGGTAAGCTCACCCAAAATATTAAAGGATTCAAAAAGCAAAAAGGAATTAATGCAAAAGCTTCTCCAAAAAGTCTTCCTATAATCTGATCTGAAATCGCTCTTTTAAAAAAGTTTCTTTTTTTATCAATGGGAATCATCATTTCAAACAAAAACATTGATAAAACAACTATCAAAAGCCAAAGCAAGAACATCTTATAATCTAAAAAAAGTAATATCCCTAAAAATGTAGCTGCCCCTCTTCCTCCTTGAAATTTAAGCAAAATTGAATAGTTATGTCCTAATATCACAAAAAAGCTTGCTAAAACAGGTGCTATTATCGTATTTGGAACTAACATAAAAGAAAGCCAAACCGCAAATGCACCCTTAAAAGCATCCACTAAAAAAACCACCAAAAATCCAAGCAGACCTAAGCACTTTCCTTTTTGAGCACTTGTAATTCTAAGCGTATTTAACGCCCCTAAGTTTTTAGAACCTGTTTCTCTTGGGTCTATCTTATTCACTGCTTTATTAAAAACAAGTGCTGTTGAAAAAGAACCTATTAAATAAGAAACAAGAATAATTATAATGTAGTTAAGAAATATCATTTTCTTTTAAAAAGTAAGCGCAAACAATTCCATCTGGCCCTAAATGGCAGGATATAACAGGGGTGATGCTATCAATAAACAAAACCTCTGTTTTTGGACATTCTTTTTTTAATCTTTCTTCAAATTCTAAAGCTGTCTTTAAAGCATCTCCATGCGTGATTACCACAAAAGCCTCTTTTCCCTTTAATTCCCTAATCAGTGCCTCAATCTTATCTTTTGCCTTTAATTTAATAGATGTCACTGCCACTTTACCATCTTTAATTGTTAAAAGTGGCCTTATCCCTATCTTTTCCACTCTTCTTAATAGGCTTGCTCCTGTTTTACTTAACCTTCCACTTCTCTCAAGCCATTTCGGATCACCTGCAAAACCAAACACTTTCATATTCTTTTTAAACTCTTCTAGCCTTAAAACCACTTCTTCAAGTTCAAGCCCTTTTGAAACTAATTCAAAAGCTTTCATTACCAGTAATCCATGCCCTGCATCCACTGTAAAAGAATCAATCACTCTTACTTTGTCTTGTTTTTCCTTTTCTAAAAACTTCACCGCTTGCATTGCCGAATTATATGTTCCTGAAAGATTAGAACTTAACGTGATACAAATAATTTCATTATGTGTTTTAAAAGCCTCCACGTAAGCTTTTTTAAAATCACCTACTGATGGTTGAGATGTTTTTGGAGAAGTCTCTGTTTTTGTTTCTCTCATTATTTTAATTAAATCTCGATCAAGCTTTTCCTCATCCCATATTATTTTTAAATTAACAATACCAACTTCCTTGTTCTTTGGCATTGTTGCTGACTCGTCTGTTATAATTTTAATCATATTCAAAATTTATTACTAATGCATTTGGTCCAATATGTGCTCCTAAAACTATATCTAAGAGCTTTATGTACAATACTTTTACATTTTTAAGGGTTTCTAATTTTTTTCTTAACTTATTTGCTTGAATCATATCATCACCATGCGTAATCACTACATTTATTCTTTTCTCAACCCCTTTTGTAAACTTTTTGAATTCATCAAACAAAGGATCCACTAGGTTTGTCGCATTTTTTTTAAACGCTACTGGCCTAATCACTCCTCCTTTTTCTCTTAAAACAAGGGAAACATTAAAATCTTTTATCTTTTGAAGTCCTATTTGCGCTATTTTTGGAAATCTTCCTCCTGCCTTTAACCATTTTGGTTCATCATACATAAAAAAGACAAATGTATTTTTCACTCTTTCTTTAAAATTATTTAAAATTTCTTTTAAAGAAAGTCCTAAATCAACATCTTCTTGTGTTTTTAAAACAAGTAATCCCTGTGCTGCCGATGATTTTTCACTATCTAAAATTAAAACTCTTTCCGCATTCTCTCCTAAAAACTTTTTGGCTTGGTTGGCTGAATTAAAAGCTCCTGAAACTCTGGAAGAAGTCGTGATGTGAATTATCTTCTCAAACTCTTCTAGCTTTTTTTTAAACATCTCTAAATATACTGCCATTGAAGGTTGGGATGTTTTTATACATTCTCCTGTTTCTCTCATTTTCTTAAAAATATTTTCTTTAATATCCGTATGAAACGCAACCACCCCTATATTATACTTTTTAATTAAATCTTCTTTAATATCCGCAGCTAACTCTGTTGTTATTCCAATCTTTTTCATAATTTAGTATAAGCTACCATTATTCCCTTGTAACCTATTTTAAGTCCCATCACTGGGTCCACATAATTAATAAAAGAAACAAGTGTATTTAATGGTTTTAATTTATCTTTTAATTCTTTTGCTTTTGTTAAATTATCATTATGTATAATCACGGCCAAAGACTTTTTATTCCTTTTTAAATCATTTTTCATTCTTTTTACTATTTTGTCAACACATTCCTCTTTTTTAAGTGTTTCCTTTGGAACAAATTCTTTATTCGCGGACACTAAAACATATCTCTTCTTCGCTATTATTTTTTTAATCTTTTCAAAGTCTTTTTTAATAAAAGGAGAATTAATCACCCCTATATTTTTAATTCTTAGCTTTTTAAGCTCTTCTAAAACAATCTCTATGCTTTTCTGTTCATTTATTAAGTCAATCGCTTTTAAAATAACAAGTGCTTGACCTGCTCCAATGCTTTGAGAATCAAAAACAAAAACCTTCTCCTTGCCTCGCGCCATCATCTCTCTTCCTTTTTTTGCAATTTCATATGTATTAAAATATGTATTTGAAGAGGTAATACATAAAACAGCTTTAAATGTTTGTAATTGTTTTTCAAAAGCTTCTTTAAAAAATGTCGGATCAATTAAAAAGACTTCTGGAGAAAATCCAAAGCCTTCCTTTTTTGCAATTTTCAGCTTTTCTGCAATTGAATCTCCTTGAAGCTTATCTATTCCATTCCAATTCACCTTATAAGGAACAGATTCAATTTTGTAATATTGAATATTTTTTTCATTTAATCCGCTAATCTCATCTACTACAATTCCAATCTTATTTTTAATCACCGATTCTTCCCCAATAACCTCTCGTGCCATATCCTCAATTCTCATGGCCTCTTCTTCTCCAAATGTTTTAATAATATCTCTTACGATATAGGGGTCATCTGTATGTATATGAATTTTAACTCTGTCTTTAACAATAATAATATCAAGACAATCTCCTAAACTTTCAAGTTTTTTTCTCATCTCCTCCTCATTTACTAAAATCTCTCTCATTAAAGC
>JBAYXY010000049.1:0-3950 GCA_041673285.1 Minisyncoccota bacterium | reverse complement strand
ATAAAATTGCTTATTCAATTATAGATGAGGAAAATGCGGAAGAAGCATTGAAAGTTGCAGAAGAGAAGGTTAAATACCTAAAAACGATGCAAAATGGAAAATAAAATAAGAGTAGTAGAATTATTTGCTGGTGTTGGCGGTTTCAGACTTGGACTTGAAGGATGGAAAGGCAAATCTGCATCTTCAAATTATAAAGAAAGTATAGAATCTCCATACGAAATTGTTTGGAGCAATCAATGGGAACCATCAACTAAAACACAACATGCTTCAATGGTTTATGAAAACCACTGGGGTAAAGGAGGGCATTGTAATGAAGATATTTCCTTAGTCGATATTACAAAAATACCTGAACATGATTTATTAGTGGGTGGTTTTCCTTGTCAAGATTATTCTGTTGCGACCACATTGAAAAACTCGAAAGGTTTAATCGGTAAGAAAGGTGTTTTATGGTGGTCTATTCACAAGATTTTAAGTGAAGAGACAACCAAACCAAAATACTTATTCCTAGAAAATGTTGATAGACTATTAATTTCTCCATCAGGTCAAAGAGGACGAGATTTTGCAATTATTCTACAAAGCCTGAATGAATTAGGTTATGCTGTTGAGTGGAGAGTTGTAAACGCAGCAGAATACGGAATGCCACAAAGAAGAAGAAGGATTTTTATTCTTGCTTATCTTCGAGGTACAAATATTTATGATGCAATTCAAGAAGTGTCGCCAACCGAGTGGATTTTGGAAGAAGGCACTTTAGCCGATGCGCTACCAGTAAGAGCTGAAGGTTCAATATTTCCGAATGAATTTTTGTTAAAAGGTGATATTGTTGACATTTCAACAAATTTCAACAAAGATCGAATATCTGGAATATTTGAAAACACTGGCATAATGATAAACGGTGTTGTTACGACAATTAAAACTAAATCAAGTTATGTTGGTGATTACACTCTTCTTAAAGATCTAGTCCTAAACGGAGAAGTAACTCAAGAATTCTATATCAATGAAAAAGATTTAGATAAATGGATGTATCTAAAAGGTGCAAAAAAAGAAATGCGGAAAAATGCAGAAGGGTTTGAATATCATTATAGCGAAGGTGGAATGATTTTTCCAGACCCATTAGATAAACCTTCTAGAACTATAATTACAGGGGAAGGTGGTGCTTCGCCCTCAAGATTTAAACATGTAATTCAAACACCAAAAGGATATAGACGACTTTCTCCTGTTGAACTTGAAAGATTGAATATGTTTCCAGATAATCATACAAAGCTTGACAAGATTTCAGATACAAAACGAGCATTTTTTATGGGAAATGCCTTAGTCGTTGGCGTAATTGAAAAAATTGGAATAGCCTTAAAACAAAAAATCAAAGATGGAGTTACCGTACAATCCTAATGACAGACAATCAATAGTTGCGTTTGCCAAAAAACTAACGAATAAATCTTTACGAGAAGCTTGTGATAAAAGTATTATAAGCCATAATTACTCTGGTAAAGGTAATTTTGGGCAGATACTTGAAAAATTTTATTTTTTATACGAACCCAATTCTGATTCAGAGGCAGATTTTGCAATTGCAGGACTTGAATTAAAATCCTCTCCATTAAAACAATTGCAAAACAATGAATATCGATCAAAAGAACGATTAGTACTAAACATCATTAATTACCTAGATGTTGTAAATCAAGATTTTGAAACAAGTTCATTTTTAAAAAAGAATGCAAATATTCTTTTAATTTTCTATCTACATCAAGCTGGTTTTGACATTCTAGACTACATAATAAAACTTGTTGATGAATGGAATTTTCCAAACACCGATTTGGAAATAATCAAAAAAGACTGGGAATTTATAAATCAGAAAATCAAAGATGGGAAAGCTCACGAGCTTTCCGAAGGGGATACATTTTATTTAGGAGCATGCACAAAAGGTGCAAATGCAAATACTACACGAAAACAACCGTTTAACGACATTCCTGCTAAGCAAAGAGCTTATTCTTTAAAACAGGGTTATGTAAATCATATAATTGCCTCAATTTCAAATGAAGCTAGTGGTATATACGGAAAACTAATCCCCTCAGAAACAGCTGCAAAGAAACAAACCATTGAGGAAATTGTAATCTCAAAGTTCAAACCTTATTATGGAAAAACAGTTTCCCAAATTGTTGATTCAATTGGAGTTGAGATTAATGTTACTGCAAAGAGTTTTTATGCAAATCTCACTAAAGCTATCTTAGGAATTGAACTAGACAAAGAAATTGAAGAATTTGAGAAAGCTGAAATCATAGTAAAAACAGTTAGATTAAAAGAAAATAATTTACCAAAAGAAGACATCTCATTTCCAAACTTCAAATATGAACAAATAGTAACAGAAGAATGGGAAGAGTCAGGTTTTAATGACATTTTAGAACATAAATTTCTATTCGTATTTTTCCAATTTGTAAACGAGGAATTAATTCTAAAGAAAGTAACTTTCTGGAACATGCCCTATTTAGATATTCTTGAAGCTGAAAAAGTGTGGAAGAAAACTAAAGAAGTTGTATCAAAAGGAAATATCGTAAAAGAAGTAAAAGACGGAATTCGTTATACAAACTTTCCAAACAAAACATTTAATTCCGTTGCGCATGTTCGACCACATGCAACAAATTCGCAGGACACATACCCTTTGCCAACAAAAGACAAACTAACTAATGCAAAAGAATATACCAAACACTGTTTTTGGCTTAATAACGCATATGTAAGGGATGAAATATATAATAAGATAACTGATGAATAAGAAACATCCAGTTGCTAACAACCGCTCATAGCACATGCGCCACAGCCTTCGGGCAGTTCATGTGCTATGTTTCGTGGTAGCTGGCACCTTTAGTGGCTATACCGAGCGACATCTAGCCTCACGGCTGATGTCACACGATGCTATAGCGGCAAGCGTTATAGCCAATTGTTAGCCGCAAGCGAACCAGCGACAGTGCCGATGGACAATGAAATAGAAAATAGAATTAAAACATAAAAATAAAAGAAGGAAATCCCATGCAGAAAAAGTCTTTAGTGGTAATTGACATTCAAAATGACATTACCAAAAACTACAAAGAAATCATTGACAATGTTAATCGGGCAATAGATTGGGCGGTGGAAAATGAAATTAATGTCGTTTATATAAGGCATTATAACTTATCTGACGGCACAAGGACTTTCAAACCTAATACTTGTGGGTCTGAATTAGTTTCGGACATGAAATTGGTTTCCAAAAACATTTTTGAGAAATCCAAAGGCAATGCATTGACCAGCGAAGATTTTGCTGACTTTATCAAAAAAAACGAAATAAGCGAATTTTACATTACAGGAGCAGACGCCATTGCCTGCGTGAAATCAACCGTATTTAATATGTGCAAGGAAAACTACAAAGTTACAGTCTTATCAGATTGTATTACGAGTTATGATAAAAGGAAAATTGACGAAATGCTGAATTATTACGAAAAAAATGGCAGTAAAATAATTAGTTTGAATGACTTGTTAGATTCAAAATAAAAATGTCAGCGGCTACAAGCGGTATAAAACATTGGGGTTTAAGTGGTTATTCAAGCGTTCTGCTCCGCATCAAGTTCTGTGTAACTCGACAGGAAAATCGCCCGCAGTCCGCCCCTGCGTGTGGCTTCCTACGTTAGCGTTTATTAATGCAATATCCAGTAGCAGAATAAAACTAAAACAAAAATAGACTAACGAAAATGAATATTAATTATTAAAAAAGGATAACAAAGTAATGAAAAAAGTATTTGCAATTTTAGTGGCCGTTTTAGCTATAATACAATTATTTTCAGGTTGTAATAGAGATATTAAAGAGAAGGATTCCTTCAGTATTGCTTTTCTGACAGATATTCATATCCAACCGGAGGAAAATGCTGTTGCGGGATTCACACAGGCTCTGGATTCAGTTAATAAATTAAACCCCGATTTTATTCTGACTG
>JBAYXY010000048.1:0-3960 GCA_041673285.1 Minisyncoccota bacterium | reverse complement strand
ACTAATGGTTTTACTATATAGTATATTTGATTTCTGAGAGAGCTTTTGAATATTGAGGCAAACATTTTAATGTGGTATTCATACTCCCAGTTATTGTGTCTGTTTGGTTCTGCCACCATTTTTTTAAAGCTGTTTTCCAGATATGCAAGTGGTACAGCATCTCCCTCAACTATCTCGTTAAGAAGAAAAACGGGGGTAATAAGCCTTATATGAGAAAGGATGTCTCTATAGAACCTCTCCTTTGAGTAGGTAGACGGATTTACATCCAGGCTGTAAGGTACAAAAATCCAGGTATTTACAACAAAATCACTCTGAACAATATTTTGATTTATATTATATCCCAATTTAAATTCTATCGTAAATCTGTCGTGTTTTTTAGCCTTTATGTCAATCATACGCTCTAATTTATCGTAAAGTTAAGAGTTTTGATGGAATAATTAATGGCATTGTTATATACATCACATAACTTGGTGAAAAAACAAAATAGTTACACTGGGTAACAAAATTGTTGCATGAAATATTGGGGCTTAAAAACGCTCAATGGAATATATTTTATTAAAGGAAGTATTTATGTCTTTATTTTCTGCTATATTTACATTAATAAACTGGAAAAGTTGATATTTTGCATAGTATGGATACAGAAGAAAAAATAAAAATTTTATATGCCGAAGACAACGACAGCAACTACATTTTGGCTAAAGCAATGCTAAAGGGTGTCTATGATATTTATCGTGCCGGCAATGGAGCTGAAGCTCTTGAAATGTATGAAGAAATTAAACCGGATGTTATTCTTATGGATATGAAAATGCCGGTAATGGACGGGTTGGAGGCAACGAGAAAACTTCGTGAAAAAGGAGTTACAATTCCAATCATTGCACTCACTGCCTTTGCATATGATAATGACAGAAATGTTGCTTTAAGTGCCGGGTGTACAGAGTATATCACAAAACCTTACAGGGCGGAAACTCTAAGAAAAACAATTTCCAAACTACTTAATCTCGAATAACATTTCATTATTATGAATATCGCAATTGTAGGAACAGGCTATGTAGGCTTAGTTACCGGGGCTTGTTTTGCCGAAATGGGAATAAATGTAATATGCATTGACATTGATAAAAGAAAAATCGATTTGCTCAACAAGGGAGAGATGCCCATATATGAGCCAGGTATTCAGGAGCTTGTCATAAAAAACGTAAAAGAAGGGAGACTCTCTTTTACTACTAATCTTAAGGATAATATTGAGAAAGTATCAATAGTTTTCAGTGCAGTGGGAACCCCTCCAGATGAGGACGGTAGTGCCGATCTTAAATATGTTCTCGACGTTGCACGAACAGTGGGGCAGAACATGAAAGATTATGTTTTGTTGGTCACTAAAAGTACAGTTCCGGTAGGTACTGCGCCTAAAGTAAGAGCGGCGATTCAGGAAGAACTTGATAAACGTGGAGTTTCTTTTGTATTTGATGTGGCTTCAAATCCGGAGTTTCTCAAGGAAGGTGCTGCAATAAAAGATTTTATGTCTCCGGATCGTGTCGTTGTAGGGGTTGAAAGCGAAAGAGCAGCCCTACTAATGGAAAGATTATACAAACCGTTTGTTTTAAACGGTTTCCCGATTATTTTTATGGATATTGCATCGGCAGAAATGTCAAAATATGCAGCAAATGCAATGCTTGCAACAAGAATAAGCTTTATGAATGAAATAGCACGGCTGTGTGAAGCTACAGGTGCGAATGTGGAAATGGTAAGAAAGGGGATTGGTTCCGATAAAAGAATCGGGATGAGTTTCTTGTATGCCGGTGCAGGATATGGTGGCTCTTGTTTTCCTAAAGACGTAAAGGCTTTATTTCACACTGGGGAGGAATATGGTGTTCCAATGAAAATAGTTGAAGCTGTAGAATGTGTTAATGAGGCGCAAAAAGCGATTGTTTACAAAAAATTGTTAAATGCCTTCAATGGGAATATTTCCGGAAAGACTGTTGCAGTTTGGGGACTCTCATTTAAACCGGACACCGATGATATGCGGGAAGCTCCTGCACTTGTCGTTATAGACAACCTCATAAAAGCCGGTGCAAAGGTGAAAGTATTCGACCCAGTTGCAATGGAAGAAGCAAAAATGAGAATTGGAGCAACTGTTGAATACTGCAATAGTATTTATGATGCTTCACAGGGAGCAGATGCAATTGCTCTTATGACAGAATGGAAGCAGTTCCGGCTGCCAGCGTGGAGCAAAATCAAGCAGCTTATGAAAGGTAATGTTATTATTGATGGAAGAAATATTTATGACCATTCGGAACTTGTTTCGGAAGGTTTCATCCACTACTCAATAGGGAAAAACTCCTGACTATGAAAAGAATACTTGTAACAGGCGGAGCGGGATTTATTGGTTCACATTTATGTGACCGGCTTATTAAAGAGGGAAATGATGTCGTTTGTCTTGACAATTTTTTTACGGGATCAAAAGAAAATGTAATCCATCTGATTGGGAACCCTCATTTTGAGCTTGTAAGGCATGATGTTACTCAACCATATTATGCCGAAGTAGATCAGATTTATAATCTGGCCTGCCCTGCGTCTCCAATTCATTACCAGTATAACCCAATAAAAACGGTTAAAACCTCTGTTATGGGGGCAATAAATATGTTAGGCCTGGCAAAGAGGATAAATGCCAAGATCCTTCAGGCTTCCACCAGTGAAATTTATGGTGATCCTGCTATTCACCCTCAGCCTGAATCTTATTGGGGTAATGTAAATACAATTGGATTCCGGTCATGTTATGACGAAGGAAAGAGATGTGCAGAAACCCTCTTTATGGATTACCACAGGCAGAATAATGTGAAAATAAAGATTATCAGGATTTTCAATACTTATGGTCCCAAAATGCATCCTCACGATGGCAGAGTTGTTTCAAATTTTATTGTTCAATCTCTTAAGGGAGATGATATTACGCTTTACGGAGGAGGTCAGCAAACCAGAAGTTTTCAATATATAGACGATTTGCTTGAAGCAATGATAAGGGTAATGAACAATACCGATGATACATTTATAGGCCCGGTTAATCTTGGAAACCCAAACGAATTTACCATTAAAGAGCTTGCAAATAAGATTATAGCACTCACCGGAACGAAATCAAAAATCGTATATAAAGATCTTCCTTCTGACGATCCAAAGCAACGGCAGCCAGATATAACTCTCGCAAAAAATATAATAAACTGGGAACCAAAGGTTCAATTGGAAGACGGTTTGGTGAAAACAATCGAATATTTTAGGAACGTGCTAATTTAACGATGGATATAAACAACTCAGACTTTACTGTACTAATCGTTGACGATGTAGATGCCAATGTTTTATTACTAAAACTACTCCTTTCAAAAGCGGGTTATAAGACGCTTACGGCCTATAATGGTAGGGATGCACTTGAAATAGTCAAAAATAGCAGTCCCGACCTTATTCTTTTAGACATTATGATGCCGGTAATGGATGGCCATGAGGTTGCGGCACAACTCCGCGAGATGCCTGAAAGGAGAGATGTGCCCATAATATTCCTCTCTGCACTTAACTCTCCGGATGATATTGTTAAAGGGTTTAAATTCGGAGCAGCTGATTATGTATCCAAACCTTTTAATAAAGACGAGCTTTTAATAAGGGTAAACCACCAGCTATCGTTGGTTTCGGCAAAAAGAATAATATCAAGACAAAACGAAGAGCTGCAAAGAACTATAATTGGCAGGGACAAGCTATATTCTGTTATTGCACATGATTTGCGTTCTCCAATTGGTTCCATTCGGATGGTTATGAATGCTCTTGTTCTCAATATTCCTAAGGAGACCCTGGACGAAGATATGTACGAACTTCTCATAATGGGCAACAGGCTCACCGAAGAGAGTTTTGTTCTTTTGGACAACCTGCTTAAATGGACTAAAAGCCAGACTGGCCGTTTGAATACTGTTTTTCAGGACAATGTGG
>JBAYXY010000047.1:0-4017 GCA_041673285.1 Minisyncoccota bacterium | reverse complement strand
TCTTCTTTATACCTTACTATTTAATTTTTGTCAAATAAAAAAAAGTGGATTTGCTATACACAAATACTTGAAATATAGCAAACCCCATAATTCATTCTTCCTCCTGACTCTCTGCGGAGCCAGTTTGAAAAAGAAAGAGCATCTTCTTTTCTTTTAAAGGAATAATGTCCTCTTTTTCCTACGAATGACTCTATTCTTCCTCTAAGAGAAAGCCTATAGCCATCATGAGTTAAAATACCAATGGCACACAAAAAGTCCATTGTATTCCACCCATAGTCTTCGTGAGTTTCAAGGAAGATTTTCCAGTCAATGTTCATTCTTCCTTTTTTTATCCAAATGAACTTTTGTAAAACCCCTCTATTTTTATCAAGATACTCCTTGATTCTCCTTGCATGGCAAGCAGGGCAGATAGAGGAAATATAAAAAAATCCTGGCTCTGTCTGTATTTTTTCTGAATTCCACTCAAAATAATAATTCTGCTCTCTAAAGAGTCTCCCACAGATTTTGCACTCCATAATAATTACCACTAAAACTTTAACATTCAAGAATAAAAAAAGCAATCCCTTGTATGCATCCCTTAAAAAAAAGCGGATTAATTTTAAACCCGCATATCAGAAGGAAAAACGTATTCAGTGATACGGCAAATCCCATACCTGACCCTCTTTCCTGTATACCTATAATAGCATTCCGCGTATGAATAGGCATCAGACTTTTTTATAAACGAATAATGCCCCAGATGTCCTGATATAGGCTCAATGTGTCTTCCTCCAAAATGAAGCCTGTATCCATCGTTCTTTGCAGTCAGAATTCCGATTGCGCAGAGGAAATCCTCCACGCTTAAGCCCGCACCATCATCTGATGCATGAGAGGCACAAGCTTCAAAAAAGCTTTCCCATTTGACAAAGGGAACGCCTTTCTCAACCCCTATTATATTCTTAACAAAACCTCCTGTTCTTTCCATATAATATGCAATCCTTTTTGCATGACATTCAGGACAGGACCAGGGCCTAAAAGCAAATCCAGGATTTATCTTTATCCTTTCCCCATTTAGAAGAAAGTAAAAAGCATCCTTTACAATTTTCTCACACATTTGGCACTCCATGATAATTACCATTAAAACCCTAACACTCAAGAATAAAAAAAGCAAACCCTTGAAAAAAAACAGAATCTATACTATGTTAATAAATAGAAGCAAGAACAGCTCTTGTTTTATATCTTTTAATATGTTATATAATCTTTATCACTATGGAAAAAACTGAAGAAAAAACTACAAATAATACAGCAATAGAAGAAATGATTGAGGCAGGTGTTGGTTTCGGACACAGAATGTCAAAACTTCACCCTAAAATGAAACCCTATGTTACAAAAATAAAAGATGGCATTGGCCTTATAAACCTAGAAATTACAGAAAAGAAATTAAATGAAGCCTTAGAGTTTATCAAGCAAGCAAAAAAAGAAGACAAAACCTTTTTATTTGTCAGCACCAACCCATCCCTTAGAAATATCATTAAAAAAGCAGCCGAAGAAACAGGGTCGTTTTATGTAGTAGAAAGATGGATTGGTGGACTTTTAACAAACTTTTCTGAAATCAAGAAAAGGTTGAATTACTTTAAAGAGCTTGAGGAATTGATTGCCGAGCCAGATTTTGCTGAAAAGTATGTTAAAAAAGAAAGACTTGAAATTAGTAAAACTTTAGAAAGATTAAAAGTAAAGTTTGGAGGAGTTAAGAAAATGGAAAAGATTCCTGATGTCGTCTTTATTCTTAATTTAGAAAAAGACAATTTAGCCTTATTAGAAGCAGTAAGAGTAAAAAGAACAATTATTGCACTAGCAGATACAAATGTTGATCCCTCAGAAGTTCATTATATGATTCCTGCAAATGATGACACTGTATCATCAGTGAGCTATGTATTAGAAAAAATAACTAAATCAATGCAATAATATGGTTTCCATAGAATTAATAAAACAATTAAGAGAAGAAACAGATATTTCTTTAGCAGAATGTAAAAAAGCATTAGAGGAGTCAAAAGGAGATATTGAAAAAGCCAAAGAAATCCTAAAGAAAAAAGGAGAATCAGTAGCAGCTAAAAAAAGCGAAAGAGAAGTTTCTGCAGGTGCCATTAATTCCTATATCCACGCAGGTGGGCAAGTAGGGGTTTTAATTAAAGTCTTATGCGAAACAGACTTTGTTTCCAAAGGAGATTTGTTTAAGGAATTAACTCACGAATTACTTCTTCAAATCGCATCTATGTCACCTATATACGTAAGCAAAGAGGATATTCCAGAAAAAGTTATTCAAAAAGAAATCGAGATTTACAAAGAACAATTAAAAAATGACAATAAGCCTGACAACATTAAAGAAAATATTATTCAAGGAAAATTAGATAAGTTCAATAAAGAAGTTTGTCTTTTAGAGCAAACTTGGGTAAAAGACAATTCCTTAACAATTCAAGACCTTATTAATAATTACATTGCAAAACTAGGAGAAAACATTAAAGTTAAGGAGTTTACAAGATATGAGTTTTGAAATCATAGCCTTCATTATTATGGTTTTAAGTTTTTTAGGAATGTTTGTCATAGCAACACGTAGATTAGAAGAAATTGCAAGTCTTCCTAATTCCTCAATTTTCAATGATCATTTAAAAGAAAAAGTTCAAAAAGAAACAAGAGACATTGTTAAAAAACAATATTTTAGCATTCAAATCCTTGCACAAAAACTGCTTTCAAGATTTAGAATTTTTATTCTAAGATTAGATACCACCATCTTTAATTTAAACTTAAAATTAAAAGAAAAATCCAAGAAAACAAAAGAAGACATTGATCTTGAGTTAACAGATATTAAAAAAAGATTTAAAAAGAATAAATAGGCCGGCATAGCTCAATGGCAGAGCAACTGTTTTGTAAACAGTAGGTTGGGGGTTCAAATCCGTCTGCCGGCTCAATATTGACAAATAGACTGATCTGCGGTAAGTATAATGTGTACTTTAACAATTTATAGATCCATATAGTAATTAAACGAACAACATAATTTTTTAGAGTTGTTCCGCTTATTTTTAGAGAGTTTGATCCTAGCTCAGGATGAACGCTGGCGACGTGGATAAGGCATGCAAGTCGAACGGTTTTTATTATCTTGCTTGCAAGATAGTAAAAATAGTGGCGAACTGGTTAGTAACACGTAGATAACCAACCCCTTACTCGGGAATAACTTGGAGAAATCCAAGCTAATACCCGATGGTCTGAAATTTGATCTTAGATTATCATTGTAGTTTAAGATCAGATTTCAGTAAAGGTTTATTCCGGTAAGGGATGGGTCTGCGCCCTATCAGCTAGTTGGTAAGGTAATGGCTTACCAAGGCAATGACGGGTAGGCGGAGTGAGAGCTTGACCGCCAACAATGGCACTGAGACACTGGCCATACTCCTACGGGAGGCTGCAGTCGAGAATATTGGTCAATGGGCGAAAGCCTGAACCAGCGACGTCGCGTGTAGGAATAAGATCTTCGGATTGTAAACTACTTTTATAAGGGAAGAATCTTTTGATGACGGTACCTTATGAATAAGGGGTGACTAAACTCGTGCCAGCAGTAGCGGTAATACGAGTGCCCCAAGCGTTATCCGGATTTATTGGGCGTAAAGGGTCCGTAGGCGGTTTGTTAAGTTTTTCGTTAAATCTTCAGGGCTTAACCTTGAGGCTGCGGAAAAAACTAGCAAACTAGAGGATGTTAGAGGTTAGCGGAATGTCTGGTGTAGGGGTGAAATCCGTTGATATCAGATAGAACACCAAAAGCGAAGGCAGCTAACTGGGGCAATCCTGACGCTCAGGGACGAAAGCGTGGGGAGAAAAGAGGATTAGATACCCTTGTATTCCACGCCCTAAACGATGAGCACTAGCTATTGCAAGTGTCGACCCTTGCAGTGGCCAAGCTAACGCGTTAAGTGCTCCGCCTGGGAAGTACGGCCGCAAGGCTAAAACTCAAAGGAATAGACGGGGACTCACACAAGCGGTGGATCACGTGGC
>JBAYXY010000046.1:0-4045 GCA_041673285.1 Minisyncoccota bacterium | reverse complement strand
CTAAGATTTTTTTATTTACTAATATTTCTCTTAAGTTTGAGATGGATTTCCCAACGCTAGGGACTGATTTTAATCTAGCCTGAGAGCCTTTAAACACTGTCATACCATCTTCTAAATACTCTCCTTCAGCTTTAATTCCTTGTGACTTGCAGAAAAATCTGTTTTTATTCTTTTTTTTGCTTTCTTCAAAAATAGGAAATCCTAATGCAGCGATTAAAATTTTTAAATCATCAAAAAAGCTTAAAGCAAAATCTGCTTCTTGTTCTGTTAAAGATGGCTTTGCTGGATTTACACTATTTTTTATATTGTATCGATTAATTCTTTGAGCTTCTGAAATGCAATAGCTTTCTAAATACTTGATGTGGGCTTTATTGATGTTCTTTTTTTCAGAAACAAAGCAAATAGCTGTATTCCAAAAATCATAATTTGCATTATGTTGTTTAATTCTAGTTAAGAGATTTTCAGCTTCGCCGATATAGACTTTTGGTTTGTTGATCTCATCCTCGCTTCCAAATAGGAAATAGACTCCTGGATCTAATAAATCGGTTCTTTTGTAAACATCTTTGAGTCTATTTCGCGGAATGAAAATAGCTTTGACAATGGAGTCTGCGATATCACAAATCTTTAATCCTCGGGGGTTGCTATCTGGAATAAAAATGTTTATTGTCTTTCCTCTTATATTTTTATTGAAGTTTAGTTTCAAAGTTTTTCTCCTTAGATAATATTGTGACCTTGCCAATCTGGTTAATTAATTTATAGTATAAAATGGATTAAAAAGCAATTAAACTGACAGGTTCAGGAACATGCTATGCACTTTAATTTATTTGGGGCTCATACTGTGTTGGAAAGCGCTACTTTCTTGCACCTTTATAAAGGCAGTGATTTGGGTCAAGCCAAACTATATAGAATTTGTTGTTAATAAAAAAACCATGGACTCTTCCATGTTCATTCGCAGAAATAGAAAACTGATAAGCATTTTCGTCTAATTCTTCTTCGTATCCAAAGGTTCTTCTAGTGACATCATCTTTTAAGAAATTTATGGGATGATATTTCAAGGCATCCCTGTTTCTCTCCATATCAGCTCTTGTCATCCCTGAAATATCTCTTAATCTTTCAAGGAGTTTGAAAAAATAATTAACTTTGCAATGACGATACTTAAAACCGTTGTCTTCTTTTAATTTGTCAAAGCTGAAAATTATATTTGCGTCGCTAGGAGAGGTTGGCTCTATCCCCTTGGCTTCTTTTTTCTTTAATTTTGATGGTTTAATTTTGAATCCTTTTGCCATAAAATTCACACATAGAGGGTTTTGTTATGATGTTGGTGCATCTGTCGGTTGGTTCTAAATTTCCTCTGGCTTTTATCCAAGGGTCTTCTTGATGTGTCATAAATTCTAACTCATAGGCAGTATAGGGGAAATAAACTTTTGCAACTTCTTCTAAAAAAGGAAACAGTTTTGGATCTATGTTGTTTAAATCTTTCTCTACATTCTTTATCCTAACATCTGAACTTATGGGGGTGGAAAGATAAAACCCCTTATTTTTTAGATCCGTATAAAGCTTTCTTAAAACAGGGCCGTGAATCCATGCTTCAAAATCATCGTCGAATAAAGGAGTTTTATAGTTAGCCAAATACCAAGCTTGAGCATAGTAGACGAGCTTTTGTAATTTTAAATTAGTTAGAAGGTCTCCTTTTGAATTAGCAAAAGCTAAAAAGAAATCAGCAACTTTTGAATAATTTAATTTTGCTTTTGAAGTAACCATATAATTAAAACAATTTACTTTTCTTAATTTTAAGATAGCACTATTTGCTATTTTATACAACAGGATGTATAGGTTTATGTAATCGAGATTGTAGTCATTAGTTAGCTTAATAGGAAATTCGGAATTTCCGAATTTGCTCATTGTTTCGCTCTTTTTCATTGTAAATATGATGCTCTAAACAAAAAAGCCCTCGGACTTGCCGAGAACTCCTTTTTAAAATTTGTGTATTACTTACAAACACTAGCCTCTTGTATTTCGCAAATGATTGAAGAAATAGCATCAATATCAGCTTCTTTTCCTATTCTTTCACCTGAACCTACTCTAAAATATTTGTCAGCAATGACGATGAGAGGCATTGAGCCATCACTATATCTAAAAAAGTAATCTTCTTCTTTGTCAGAATCCATAAAATCATAAACAATAATGTCTTTTCCAAACTTTCCTTTTACTGCATTGATAATCTCATATTGCCAAACGGAATGAGGACAAGAAGAAACACCGTAAAAGTATAAAGGAATCTTTCCGTCAATTAATTCAAGGTTGTTTTCTCTTTCAAAAAATCCTCCAAAGGTTTTGGTGTCTTTTGAGTTCCCCATATTCAGGAAGTTTCCAATAAATATTTTTTCTCCATCTTTTGTGACATAAAAGTCTGAGATCTTATCTCCAACCTTAAATTGTAATTTGTAGAGGCTTAAGTCTTTGTCTTCTTCAACTTTTTTAAGGGAGATGGAGTTTTCTTCTGCAAAGAAATCATCTAAGTACTGAATTGTTTTGGTAATTAATTCAGATGTTTCAATTGCTTTATCGTCTAAAACAACGTCTCCTTTTTTTGTGTCAATGTATGTGTTAATGATTTCCCCATCAATGCTGTAATCAAGCTTTTTTAGATCGTTATTATACATATCAATGACAGAAGCTTTGTTTTCATTGATTCTTTTGTTTTCGCTTGCAACAAGACAAATTCCAAGAATCATAGCAAGACATACGAGAGATGAGATGATGATTTTATTTTTTTTATTGTTTTCCATATGTGTTAAAAATTAGTTATAATGTTATTCCTCTTTGAGCTAATAATGATTTTAAAAGTAAAATTAGAAATACTCTGAATAGTTCTTCTTTATTCATTTCTTCTAATGGTTTTGTTGTAATAATTCCATTGTAGTTATAGGTTTTTTGTTCTTTAACTTTTGTAGAAGTTTCTATTTGATCATTTTTAGATGTAGTAGTTTGTATGGTGAAGTCTCCAGAATAATTTGCTGAGGAACCTTCGCTGTTCTTTATTTCTATTCTATAATAATATTTTTGATTAGAAAGATTTTTTAAATTGAAAGTGTGTGAAGTTTTAAATTCACTCTCTTTAATTTCTGATGTATAGTTTCCTGCTGATGTTCCGTATTTTAAGACAGCTGAAGAAGATTCGCTTGCATTAAAAGAAATGATAGCTTCAGTGTTATCTGTTTTAACATTTACATTAAAGATGTTCAAGGTAGTTGTAGTTCCTCCGCCTCCTGTAGAAATTGTTGTTTCTGTATAGACTGCAAACGTGGTAAAGTGGTATGTGCGAACAATGAGATCATTGCCATCATTTGTTTTGCATTCGCCTGAGAAAAAGGAAGGATTGCAAATGTCTGTTATTTCTATAAATTCCCCTCCGTCAAAGAAACCAACATTCTTACCTTTCATATTTGGAAAGATAAGCGTAACGGGTTTATTAAAGGTTACTGTTCCTGCTGTTCCAACATTAATGGCAAGCGAGGAAGTTCTAGTTTTATTACCTTTTGAAGGAATAGATACTTTTTCTATTTTTGGCAAGTTCATGATTCCCTTGTTTAATCCTGTAATTTCTAAGCCTTCGGGAAATATTATTCTGGTGCCTGTGTTCTTGGATTCAATTGTAAGTTCGTTAGCAATTGTGGCAGGTAATTTAATTTGAGGGCTTTGAACATTTTTTGATACGACAACATTTTCTATATTGCTATTTGATGAAATGTCTAATAGATCATCGCCAGAAATAGTTGTTTCTGCTTCCATTCTATTTTCTATTTCTTCTTTGATTTTTTGAATAACTGATGGGTCAGGAGTAATAGTAATCCCTTTTTCATCTGAATGAAAAACAACTGCAAACTTTATGCCATATTTATCTATCAAAAATCTAGGTCCAAAAGGAATTGATATATTTTTTTTATCAATTTCTATAGTTTTGTATTTTCCTGAAATATTATAGGTTCCGTTGTTTTTAGAAACTTCTAACCAATTACTACCATCAGTAATTTTGGCACTTCCT